>NZ_AOMD01000012.1 GCF_000336915.1 Halococcus saccharolyticus DSM 5350
GCACGAGCGTGACAGCAGACGACAACGAGGGCAGCGTACCGGCAACCGATCACGATCGAGTTCCGACGATCGGGGGCGGACCACGGGAGGTGTCGTGTGAGCCTGCTCGCTGTTTCGGCCCTCGACGCCGGCTACGGCGACCTCCAGGTGCTGTCCGGAGTCGATCTGACGGTGGAGCAAGACGAGTACGTCGCCGTCGTCGGCCCGAACGGTGCCGGAAAGTCAACCGCGATGAAGGCCCTCTTCGGTCTCGCCGACCGGATGGACGGGGCGATCGCCTTCGACGGCACCGACATCACCGATCGCCCGCCGGAGTCGATCATCCACGAGGGGATGAACTACGTCCCACAGACCGGCAACATCTTCCCGTCGCTGACCGTCGCGGAGAACCTCCGGATGGGATCGTACATCCTCGATTCGACCCCCGAAGAACGCCGCGAGTCGGTTTACGACCGGTTCCCGGTCCTTCGCGAGCGACTCGACGAGTCTGCGGGCACGCTGTCGGGCGGCCAACAGCAGATGCTGGCAATGGGGTGTGCGCTGCTGCTCGATCCCGATCTGCTGCTGCTCGACGAGCCGTCGGCGGGGCTCGCGCCCGACCTCGTCGACGAGATGTTCGACAGGATCGACGAGATCAACGAGGCCGGGACCGCCGTGCTGATGGTCGAGCAGAACGCCAAGGAGGCGCTGCGACACTGCGATCGGGGCTACGTCCTCGCACAGGGCGAGAACCGCTACGAGGGCCCCGGCGAGGAACTGCTTGACGACGAGGAGGTTCGCCGGCAGTTCCTCGGCGGGTGACCGCCCGCCGACCCTGACCGGTCACAACGCGATCACAGCGCGAGATCGGTGCCGAGTCCCTCCTCTCTCGCGGTCTCGTAGATTGCCGTGGCTGCGGCGACGTCAAACACCGCCGACCCGACGCTCTCGACCACGACGATCTCCTCGGCCGATTTCCGTCCTGCGCTACCGTCCTCGAACAGCGCCGCCATCGGGACGAGATCGGCGGCGGTCAGCGACGTTGCGGCGAGATCGCCGATCGTCGCCACTTCTTCGGGCACGTCCGCGAACACGCGCGCCGCACGGTCGAACACCGCAGGTTCGACCTCCTGTATCCCCGACTCGTACGCTCCGATCGCCACCACGAGCGTGCCAGGCGCGAGCGCGTCGGCCGGGAACACCGGGTCGGTGCTGGTGGTCGCCGTCACGACCACGTCCACGTCGCGAACGGCGTCGGCGGCCGATTCGGCGGCGCTCGCCGGGATTCCCTCCTCGTTGAGGACCTCGACGCACTCGTGTTTCGAGTCGCTTGGCGAGTAGACCGCGACGCTCTCGACGTCGCACAGTGCAGCGATGGCCCTCGTCTGCCACCTGGCCTGCGCGCCCGCACCGACGACGCCGACCCGCACGGGATCGGACGCGAGCTCGCGGGCCGCGAGGCCGCCGATGCAGCCGGTTCGGGCGTTGGTGATCCGCGTCCCATCGAGGACGGCGACGGGCTCGCCGGTGCGGGCGTCGGCGAGCACGATCTGGGCGTGGAGCGTCGGCAGCCCGCGGTCGGCGTTGCCCTCGTGGATGCTGGCGAGCTTCGTCGCGAAGTAGTCCTCGCCGTGGACGTACGCGGGCATGACGAGCCCCGTTCCGAGGGGGTCGTCGGATTCGAGTTCTTCGCCGACCGGGTAGTGGGGGCGTTCCGGGCGTTCGACCGCCCCCGCGGCCTGCTTGACGAGCGCGTGCTCGACCTCGTCGGCGAGCGATTCGAGGGCGAGCACCTGGTCGATCTCGGCGTCGGTGAGAACCAGGACCATGCGTTCGCCATGTCAGTGATCGGGTTTATGGCTTTTCCCGCTCCGGTGTGAGTTCGGGAACGGCTGTAGAACGGCTCGAAAAGCGAAACGGACGAGCTTGTCGAACTATTGGAAATTGATGGCTTTCAGGAATCCTGCTGCATATAGAGGGTGTAATCAGCAGGAAAATCTGTTGAAAGGGCTGGACAGAATGTTGCCTCATATCAAAATCTTTGTATGTCATGCGATGAGGCGGGGTTTATTGAGTATCCCAACACGCTTATACGGAAATACCTGTATCAAACCTCCATGGCTCTCCCGCTGAGTGACCTGTTTTTCTTGGTTCTTGGGGCATTAGTTGGGGGGTATTTTCAGGCAGGACGGGAGAGGGTGAAACGCATCCGGAACGATGTTTGTGAACTAATGGCAGACGAAATTCGAAGTGCCAAATTAAATGGCGATATTGACCAGGAAGACAGATGGACGACATGGACTGAGCTTGACGACCTGGTCAAGCGAGAACTTCCGAATGGATTACGTAAGGAGTTTAGCCGATATTTCCAACTAGTAATTGATTTAGATGAGGAAAAAGATAGACTAGGGTATAGAAATCAAGAATTAGGGTCAACGTTTGCAGACGGAACTGTAATCTTAGAGTGGGAGAATGATGATCTACATGTGGCGACCGCTGAGTATGATTTACCGACTAAAGAGGACACAGAGATTCGTTATGGTGCTGAGTTCGAAAATTGGGTGCTGGAATATGGACCTATTCTCTCTGACCTTTTTGAAGAACAGGACTCACCATACCCGATTCCAGAAAAAGTGGAAGATGCAATCCGCTCCCATGAGCCAGACCATCATGAATTCCAGAACCTTTGCGAAACGTGGGATTCTATCACCGAAGATGGATGGAGCGAATTGATTCACGACTTGTATCTAAGTGCAGAAAGTGATCGATACTCTCTTTATCTCAAGTTGATGGAGAGAAACAAGCGGAAAATCAAGGAATCAGCTCAGACTATCGACAAATGGTTCACGATCATCGCTAATACAAACATCTACTTTCTGTATTGGTTGACAATTAAAAAGTTGATTGCTGAAATAAGGGAGTCTGGGGTTCGAGAGGTATTTGAAAATGACACATCACATGAAGCGTACAACTTATCAGAGTTGGAATAGTCCGATGTCTCTATATTCCTCACATGCTAGTAGATAGTGAGATAGGCCCTACGTGCTGATTACGTGCCCGTAGTCGGCACATTACTCACATCAGCCGTTGTGGAGTTTAGCGGAACCAAACGAACGATTTCTCGCTTGGTACTCCCGATGAACACCGTTTCGAGTGCCGCCAGTAGACTTATTCGATCACGCGGCCCAAATTCGCCAGCATGAACGTGGTGGTCGTCGGGGGCGGCATCGTTGGGCTCTCGTCCGCGCACGCGCTCGCCGAGGCCGGTGCGGACGTGACCCTCTGTGAGAGCGGCTCGCTCGGAACGGGGAGCACCGCCCGCTCGGCGGGCGGGATCAGAACCCAGTTCTCGACGCCGATCAACGTCCGTCTCTCGATCGAGAGCCTGCGGGTCTGGGACCGGTTCGAGGCGGCGTTCGGCGTCGACATCGCCCACCGGCGGCCAGGCTATCTCTTCCTCGCCCGGACCCCCGAGACGGCCGATCGTTTCCGCGAGAACGTGGCGATGCAGCACGACCTCGGCGTGGACAGCGAGTTCCTCTCGCCCGCCGAGGCCGTCGAGCGCTGTCCAGGCCTCGATGCCGACCAATTCGTCGGGGCGACCTACAACGCTGCCGACGGGTTCGCCGACCCGAACCTTGCCGTCCAGGGGTACGCGACGAGCGCTCGGGAGGCCGGCGTCGACATCCGAACGGGGACGCCCGTCGTCGATCTCGTCACCGACGGCGACGGGGTCACGGGCGTCGAAACCGACGCCGAACGGATCGACGCGGATTTCGTGGTCAACGCTGCGGGCGCGTGGGCAGCGGCCGTCGCCGACCTGGCGGGAGTCGATCTCCCGATCCACCCGCGCCGCCGGCAGGTCGCGGTCGTTGATCCCAGCCGCCCCCTGTCGGCGGACGTCCCCCTGACGATCGATCTCGAACGAGGGTCGTACTTCCGACCCGAACGGGACGGGGCCGCGCTGGTCGGCGGTCACTTCGCCGAGACCGAGTCCGACGTCGATCCGGACGCCTACTCGGACTCGATGGATCTCGACTGGGCGGCCACGGCGGTCGAACGTGCGGCAGCGTACACGAACTACTTCGACGGCGACTCGCGCATCCGCCGCGGGTGGGCCGGGCTGTACGCCGTGACGCCGGATCACCACCCAATCGTCGAAGAAACGGTGCCTGGCCTGATTACCGCGGCCGGGTTCTCGGGCCACGGGTTCCAGCACGCGCCCGCCACCGGTCGCCTGGTGGCCGAGCTCTGCACCGACGGCGAGGCGTCGCTGGTCGACATCGAGCCGCTGTCGAGTCGCCGTTTCGACGACGAGGGCGACGAACTCGTCGAACAGAACGTCGCCTGAAGTCCGGATTGTGCGTCGGCATATTCGACGTTCCGGGGCCGACGCCACACGCTGGAGGGGGGATGAGGGTTTTTGCGCTTCCGGCGCGGATTGCGGGGGAGAGCCATGACGCGCAGCATCGATCACGTCACGTTCACGGGCAGCGACCTCGAACGCCTGCAGGAGGCCTTCGAGACGGCCGGCTTCGAGCCGACGTACGGCGGTTCGCACTCGAACGGGGTCACACACATGGCGCTCGTGGGCTTCGAGGACGGGTCGTACGTCGAACTGATCGCGAAGCACGACCCCGACGCCACAGCGCCGTGGTGGGACGAGCAGATCGACGGCGACGCCGGGGCGACCGCGTGGGCGGTGCCGACCGACGGGAGCGACGCCACGGCCGCACGGCTCCGCGAGGCGGGGTTCGTCGTCCACGGACCGACGGAGTACGCGCGTGAGCGCCTGGACGGGGAACCAGTCGAATGGCGTTTGACCGTCGTCGGTGAGGGGCCCCAAGGTAGTCGATACCCGATGGTGGTCGAGGACCGCACGCCGCTCGACCGGCGCACGTCGATCACCGAACCAGCCGAGGAGACCGGGATCGGCGGGCTCTCGACAACGGTCGTGGGGACCGACGAGTTCGAGACGACCGTCGAGGGGTTCGAGGCGTTCTTCGGGACGGAACCGTCGACGATCACCGAGTCAACAGGGTTCGGGGCCCGCATCGCCCATTTCCGGGATGCGCCGGTGGCCGTCGCGTCGCCGCTCGACGAGACGTGGCTCGCCGAGCGCGTCGCAGCGCGTGGAACGCTCCCCTGTGCGTACCTGCTCGACGTCACGGACCCCGCGACGGTCCGCGACCGCTTCGCCCTCGATGGGACGACCGACTGGAACGAGGACGTGGTCCACTGGCTCGATCTCGACGTTCCCGGTCGCCTGGGCGTTCGCGAGGCAGAGGTCACAGCGCGATAGGACGCCATCCGAACGGGCGACGACGGAAGCGATCGTTCCACCAGCACCCTTTTCCCCCGGCTCGTCGTCGGGGGAGACATGACGAACGCGACGCTGCACACCAACCGGGGCGACATCGAGGTCGAACTCCACGACGAGCGCGCGCCGCGAACGGTCGAGAACTTCGTCGGACTCGCAACTGGCGATCAGGAGTGGGAAGACAACGGCGACACAGTCGAGAAGCCGCTGTACGACGACGTGGCCTTCCACCGCGTGATCGAGGGGTTCATGATTCAGGGTGGTGACCCCGACGAATCGGGTCGTGGCGGGCCGGGCTACACCTTCGACGACGAGTTCCACGACGAGCTCCGCCACGACTCGGCCGGAACGCTCTCGATGGCGAACTCGGGGCCCGATACGAATGGCTCGCAGTTCTTCATCACGCTCGACGCCCAGTCCCACCTCGACGACCGCCACGCGGTGTTCGGCGAGGTCACCGACGGCATGGACGTCGTCCGCGAGATCGGCGCGGTCCCGACCGACGCGAACGATCAGCCCCAGGAAGAGGTCGTTCTCGAATCGGTCGAGATCCACGACTGAGGCCACAAGCACCAGTCCACGAATTGAGCCGGATGGCGAACGTCCGCCAACTCGTCCGGCGAAACATCTATGATGTACTGGACGGATACCCGTCGGTATGGCCGACGATACCACGGCGCGCTGTCTGAAGTGTGGGTTCGAAGCCGCAGGCAGAAACCAGTGGGATTCGGTCGACGCGCCACCGTTGGGTGCACTCACACAGTGTCCCGAGTGCGGGAGTACCGACATCTACACGCGCTCGTAACGCCGGGACGGCCGGCTGCAGTGTGCCTCGACGGGTTCGACGGCCGCCAGCCGAACGGTAAACGGAAACCGATCGAGACCTGATATCGGAGTATGGCCGACGAACCCGTCGATCCGAGCGACATCGGCGAACGCGACGCGCCGCCGGTCGCGGAGAAACCTTACAAGATCATCTTCGAAGCGAACAAATGCATCGCGGCAGGCAAGTGTGCGGAGGTGTCGGACAACTGGACGATGAGCCTGACGAGCGAGATTGCCCAGCCCGAATCGTACTTCATCGGCGAGGAGGACCTCGACGCGAACGTCGAGGCGGCCGAGGTCTGTCCCGCAAAGAAAGATCGGGGTGTGATCCACGTGGTCGACCGCCGGACGAACGAGGAGATCGCGCCCGATCCCGAGGGCGACGGCACGCTCTCGGTCGATTGGTAGCCCGGAGACCGAAACCGACTTTTCTCCGAGTGCGTAGGAGCGGACGGGCGAGGGTGGCCGAGTCTGGCCAAAGGCGGCGGGCTTAAGACCCGCTCTCTCAGGAGTTCGTGCGTTCAAATCGCATCCCTCGCACTTTTGCGTCGATCGCCGAACAGCGACGATTTTATCACGATTCCCCATGAGCACCCGGATGATGGACTCCGACCTCCTCGCCGACGGGCCGGCCGACCGTCTCGTTCGAGTCGCCCGCACCGCGACCGGCGACAGCCTCCGCTCGGTCACCTACTTCACCAGAAGTGACTACGACCAGCTCTACCTCCGGGACGATCTCGAACAGGACGCCGACCTGATGAGTTTCATCGGTCACGAGTGGCACGACTTCAAGAACACCCGCAACGCCTACCAGAACTCCGAGTTGGGGACCTACCGCCACACCATCCGAGTGTTCGAAAACGGCTTTCTCCTCCGGATCACCACCGACCGCGACGGCGTGTTCGTGACCACCGACGGACTGACGATGCAGGACTTCGAGGCGGTCGCGAACGCAGTTACCACCGTTCTGGAAGACCGCACCGAGTAGTTTCTCGGAGCGGGTGACGACGTGCTTTTGACCAGCAAGGGCGAACCGACCACATGACCAACGACGCGCCCAGCACCGACGGGTTCGACAGTCATAGCGCGTTCGAGCCGACCGACGACGGGTTCGCGCTTACTACCATCCCGTTCGACAGCCAGGCCGAGGCCACTGAGTCGGGCTACCGAATCGATATCCACGTCCCGACGCTCGACGCTGCCACCGAGGAGTCGGTCGCGGAAGCGGTACGGGAGGGCTGGTTCGAGACGTTCGAACGCCGGCTCGCGGACGCCGGCGGCGTGACGCGCGGGAACGTCGACGTTCCGGCACCGTCCGTCGAGCGCGACGCTGGCACAGTGAGGGTCACGTTCGCGTTCGAGCACGACGATCTGGCGGGGGCGGCCGATGCCGCGAAGGCGCTGGCGGAGTACGTCGAGGGAACGTACGTCGAGGGGATCGTGCCCGGCTACACCTACGAGCCGCCGGTCGCCGATCTGCTCGCCCGAGCACGTCAGCAGGGTGATGGCGAAGGGTCGAGCGGGGCGATGCCGCTCTGAATGCGAGCGTGGACGAACGGATCAGGCGTCGCCGGCCGCACGGCTCGTGTCGCCGGCGATGATCCGACGAACGTCGCCGAGGACGCCGAAGTCCGCGAGTGCCACTACCCGATCGCCCTCTTCGAGTGAGTCGTCGGCGTGAGGGAGTCCGAGCGCCGACCCCTCCTTGCCGAACGCCAACAGCCGGGCGTCGCCGGGGAGTTCGAGTTCGCTCAGAGTGTACCCGCGGGTCGGTGAGTCCGGCGTGATGGTGAACTCCACGAGCTGGAGATGGTGGGCGATGTCGGCGATCGCGCGGATCGTCCCGCCGAGCAGGGCGTTTTTCGCGCCGATCGCGCCGAGGCGTTCGGGGTAGATCACCTCGTCGACCTCCGCGGCGTACTTCCGGTAGATCCCTTCGTACTCGTCGTTGTCGATGCGCATCACGGTCCGACACCCACGGGATTTGGCGATCAGACACGCCATGATGTTGGTGGTCACGTCGCCGGTCAGCGCCCCCACTGCGTCGGCCTCCTCGATCCCAGCGTCGACGAGGTCGTCCTCGTTTCCGCCGTCGCCGTCGAGGATGTCGACGATCTCGAGACGTTCGCCCCAGAGGCGTTCAAGCTGGTCGGGATCGTTCTCGATCACGGTCCCCTCGTGGCCCTCCTCGGCGAGCACTCTCGCTGTTCGGAGCCCGACCCGGCCGGCACCCACGATGACGAATCGCATACCTCCCGTACACCGAGGACTACCAATAACCTTACTCCGCTCGCGGCTCCGCGGACCGACCCGGCTCCTCAGTCGTCGCCCGCGATCGATGCGCGCTGTCGGTCGAGTTCGGGCGTCGGCTCGGCGTAGACGTGCTCGAACAGTTCGTCGCTCTCGGGGTCGGGGATCGCCTCGGCGGTCTCGACCGCATCGGCGAGTTCGTCGTCAGCGTCGTCCTCGCACCGCTCGACGAACGTCTCGTCGATCACGTCCCGGTCGGTGAGATACTCGGTGAACCGCTCGACCGGATCGCGGGTGCGCCACGCCGGGAGATCGGGATCGTCGTCGCGGTAGCGACTCGGGTCGTCGCTCGTGGTGTGTGCGCCCCGGCGGTAGGTCAGGCTCTCGACGAGTACCGGCTCGCCGTCGCGAGCGCGATCAAGGGCAGCCTCGATCATCTCTCGCACCGCGAGCGGGTCCATCCCGTCGACCTGTGCGCCCTCGAATCCATATGCTGTGGCTTTCTCGGCGATACTCGGGCTCGCAGTCTGGCGTTCCCGCGGCAGGGAGATCGCCCAGCCGTTGTTCTCACAGAGGAAGACGACCGGCGCGTCGAACACGCCCGCGAAGTTCATCGCCTCGTGGAAATCGCCCTCCGACGTCGCGCCGTCGCCGAAATCACAGACGATCGCGTGGTCGTTTTCCATGTGGTCGGCGGCCATCCCCGCACCGACGGCGTGAGGGAGTTGGGTCGCGATCGGTACTGCTTGCGGGAAGATCGGGAGATCGTGATCGGAGTTGAACTCGGGATGGCCACGCCGGAACGCGAGCAGGTCGCTCATCGGGACCCCGCGGGCGAGCTGCATCGCGTTCGAGCGGTAGGTGGGGAACAGCCAGTCGTCGCTCGCGAGTGCGTGGGCCGTCCCGACCTGAGTGGCCTCCTGGCCCGCAAAGGGTGGATAGCCACTCATCCAGCCACGGCGCTGGAGCGCCACGGCGCGCTCGTCGAACCGCCGCGCGCGGATCATATCCCGGAGCAGGTCGCGCGCGTCGTCGGCATCGAACTGGGTCGCTTCGAGATCGCGCTCACCGATGACCCGGTGCATATCTGCTCTCCCACGGGCCCGCCCGAAAGCCGTTCCGATACGCCGAAGTCCCGCGGGCCCCGATGGGCGATATGGTCTCGGTTGCCGACCTCGTCGGGCTCGCCGTGGTCGTCGGCGTCAACGCCGCCATCGCTGCGCTCGCCACGCGCTTCATCCGCGTCCGGCTCGACACCCAGTGGGGCGTCGCGCTCTACATCGCCCTGCTCGTTCCGGCTGCGCTGTTCGTGACGACGCTGATCGCGACCGGTCCCGTGGGACTCGGCCCGGATCTCGGCGGCGCAACGGCGGTGCTCGGTGTCGCGGTCGCGCTGCCGTTCGCGCTCGGCGTCGCGTTCGATTACTTCTGGATGCCGGCTCCTGAGGAAGTCGAACTCCCCGACACGCTCCGTGAGTCTTGAGTTCGCCACTACAGCCGCCACAGCTGCCACAGCCGCTACGACCGCCACACCCGCCGCAGCCGCCACAGTCCCCGCTCCACCGCACAATCGACAGTTGTGGTATGTTCACAATCTCCACTCGAAACAGGCGGGTCGAACCACGACGACTCGAAGCGAGTTTTTTAACTAAGGCTACCGTCTGAGCACGGCCATGGGGAGTGCTTGCGTCATCAGGGGCGAGATTCCAGCCGACGAGTTCGCGCTCTACGAGGCGCTCTCGTCGTCGCCCGACATCGAGTTCGAGGTCGAACGCATCATTGAGACCGGAACGGATGCCGCAATGCCGCTCGTGTGGGTCCGGGGGGCCGACCACGAGGCCGTTGCGGACGTCTTCGAGAACGATCCGAGCGTGCGGGAGATCGAACTCCTCTCGGAGTTCGACAACGAGCAGCTCTACCGGATGGAGTGGATCTCAGAGGTCGATCTCGTTCTCCAGATGCTCACGAACTCCGAGGCGACCATCACCGACGCGTACGGCACCGACGGCCGGTGGCATCTCCGTGTGCTCTATCCCGATCGCGAGTCGTTGACGAAGACGACCGAGTTCCGGGACGAGCAGGGACTGACGTTCGACATCACCGCGATCCGTGAGCTCGAAGGTGAACCGGCGGGCCGGTACGGTCTGACCAAAGAGCAGTTCGAGGCGCTCGAAGCCGCGCTCGAAGCGGGCTACTACGAGGTCCCGCGCGACGTTGATCAGAATGAACTCGCCGAGAAACTGGGGATCTCCCACCAGGCGCTCTCCGAACGCCTCCGGCGTGCGACCGGCGCGCTCGTCGAGGACGCGCTGCTGGTCGGGGCCGTCCCGGACCACGATGCAAAGTCCTGAAACGGGATTTCCCACCTGTTTGCGAGCGACCGTACCACGGAACTGTGCTTTCATTCGCAACCTCAACGGATACAAGTGATTCGCCGAGTAGTGATGGCAATGAGTCTGATCGGCGCGCTGCCGTCCGCTCCGCTGGATCGAGCGGATGCCGAGACGATACGCGCCCGCAACGACGTGGATGCGCTCATCGTGCTCGGTACTTCGTCGATGTACGCCCGTCGGAGTCGGTACGACGACCCTGCAACCGAGGCCGTTGTGCTCGTCGACGGTGACGTATGCGGCCTCTCGTACGACGAATCCGGCTGGTCTCGGGAAGTACTTCGCCGCGACGCCGATCGTCACGAACACCTCGAAGCCACGCTCCAGTGGTCGTCGGGGTAACGTCGCCGGCGCGTACCGGCGGTGATGGAGTCGTCGAGCGGGAGTTTGGACGGCGACCCGCTCGATGGGCTACTCGGCGGCCGCGTCGAGCAGCCGTTCGACCGCCGACTCGGCCGATTCGAGGACCGCCTCGGGCGACTGGCTCGCGTCGATCCGCACGAACCGCTCGGGTTCGTACTCGATGAGCTGTTCGTAGTTTGCCCGAACTCTGTCGAGATATTCCGCCTGCTCGAACTTGTTGGTCGCGCCGCTTCGCGCCGCCCCCTTCTCGGGATCGAGATCGAGATAGATCGTCGCATCCGGCGGGCGCGTCCACGGCTGATGGACCCCGCGAACGTACTCCATCGGGCGTCTCACCTGTCCGTCGAGCGCCGCGCCCTGATAGGCGTACCGCGAATCGGAGTACCGATCCGAGATCACGATGTCGCCGGCGTTGAGCGCGGGGCGCACAGTAGATGAGAGGTGGGCGGCGTGGTCGGCCGTGTACAGAAAGAGTTCGGCGAGCGGGTCGGCCTCGGGATCACCGATCGACCGTGCGACCGCTTCGCCGTACCACGAGTCAGTCGGCTCGCGGGTGAACGTGGCGTCGACGGTGTCGTGGAGTGCCTCCCAAACCGTGGTCTTCCCACTGCCGTCGATCCCTTCAAGCGTGATGAGCATACCGCGTCTTCGCCCGCCGACGGGTAAGCCTTCCCTGCCGGTGACGGTGGTTTTAGGTCAGTTCCACGAGTAGTCACGGTATGGACGTACTCGTGACCGGTGGCGACGGCTTCGTTGGACGACATCTGTGTGACGAACTGGCGGATCGCGGCCACGACGTGACGGCGCTCTCGCGTGATCCCGATCCATCGGTGTTCGAGGCGGATGTCGAGACCGCGATCGGCGACGTAACCGCCTACGACTCGATGGAAGGGGCGTTCGCGGACCAGGATGCGGTCGTGAATCTCGTCGCGCTCTCGCCACTCTTCCAGCCCTCGGGCGGCGACGAACAGCACTTCGAAATCCATCTCGGTGGCACCGAAAACGCCGTCCGAGCCGCCGAGGAACACGGCGTCGAACGGCTCGTCCAGATGAGCGCGCTCGGGGCCGACCCCCAGGGATCGACGGCGTACATCCGATCGAAGGGCGAGGCCGAGCAGGTAGTACGGGACTCGGCGCTCGACTGGACGATCTTCCGGCCATCGGTGGTGTTCGGGGACGGCGGCGAGTTCGTCTCGTTCACGAAGAAACTCACGCCGCCGTACCTCGCACCGCTGCCCCGCGGCGGCCGTACCCGATTCCAGCCGATCTGGATCGGCGACCTCGTGCCGATGCTCGCCGACGCTGTGACGGAGGACGGTCACACCGGCGAGACCTACGAGATCGGCGGGCCGGCGACCCTGACGCTCGCTGACGTCGCCAAACTCGCCTACCGGGCGGAGGGGAAGTCCGTCTCGATCGTTCCGGTGCCGATGGGGCTCACGAAGCTCGGGATGGGACTCGCCGACCCGCTGCCGGTGATCCCGTTCGGCTCGGACCAGGCGCGCTCGCTCGAAATGGACAACACGGTCGCCGACAACGACGTCGCCGCATTCGGCCGCGACGTCACCGATTTGCAGTCACTCGCCGACTACCTCGGCGTTGCGTGACCCCTGATCGTTGGTAGCGTCGCCGACGGCAGCCTCCTTCTCCACGCCGACCGGCACCCATTTGACGCCGAGCGGCCGAGCCTGACGCATGCGCGTCGTCGTTCCGTTCGCGGCCGAGCAGCCGAAGACTCGGCTCGCGGACGTGTTTACGCCCGCCGAGCGGCGGGAACTCGCCCGCGTCATGCTGGACGACGTTCTCCGTGCGCTCCGTGAGGCCGGCCACACGCCCGAAGTGCTCACGACGGCCACGATCGACGTGAACGTACCCACGATCGTCGACGATCGTCCACTGAACGCGGCCGTCAATGCGGTGTTGGCGGACGGATCGCCGGTCGCGGTGGTGATGGCAGACCTCCCGCTCGCGACCCCTGACGCGTTCGCGCGGCTGTTCGCGTCCGATGCCGACGTGGTGCTCGCGCCCGGCCGAGGTGGCGGGACGAACGCGTTCGTGACGCGTCACTCCAGCTTCCGGGTCGACTACCACGGCGCGTCGTACCGAGACCACCGCGAACGCGCCCGCGAGGTCGGCGCGAGCGTCGCGACGATCGATTCCCATCGGCTCGCGACCGATGTCGACGAATCCACGGATCTCGTCGAAGTGCTGCTCCACGGAACTGGCGAGACGCGTCGATGGCTCGAAGAACGAGGCGTTCGACTCGACACGAGCGGGGACGGTCGTGTCGGTATCCGGCGAGACGATACGACCGCTGTGTAGCAGGATGAAGGGACAGAGACGGGCTGAATCGGGTGAGAGTTGGGACAATCCTTTCAAGGAGACGTCACCGAGGACGAACTGCGCGAACCCGCTTCCCCGGTTCGCGCGCGGGGTGACTGTCGGCTGTGGTGCCCGCCGCTCCCGGCCCGGTATCCCCCACTCCCCTCCTTGGATACCGGGCATCCCCGCTGAGTGAGTGCCTTTTAGCCGTCCGGGTTCCTCGCCGAAGCCATGCAAGAGGCCGACACGCGCGACCCACTCGACGCTCTCGACGTCACGACGCGAGATGTCGACCGGCTATGTAGCGTCGAGCCGGCGGACGTCGATCCCGCTCCCCACCTCTCGTTCGCGCGCAACGTCTTCCTCCCGCTGACCACGGCATGTCGGTACACCTGTACCTACTGCACGTACTTCGACCCGCCCGGTGAGGCCAGCCTGATGAGCCGCGAGGACGTCCGACAGGTGCTCGAAACCGGAGCCGACGCCGGCTGCACCGAGGCGCTGTTCACCTTCGGCGACAAGCCCGACGACCGCTACGCGGCGATCCACGATCAGCTCGACGCGTGGGGTCACGACTCGATCCACGAGTATCTCTACGAGATGTGCGAACTCGCGCTCGACGTCGGGCTCCTCCCCCACAGCAACCCTGGCGACCTCCAGCACGACGAGATGGCGATGCTCGCCGAGGTGAACGCCTCGATGGGCGTCATGCTCGAAACCACCGCCGATGTCGACGCGCACGCCGGCCCCCGGCAGAAGACCCCCGAACAGCGCCTCGACACCATCCGCGCGGCCGGCGAGGTCGGGATCCCCTTCACCACCGGGATTCTGGTAGGAATTGGCGAAAGCTGGAAGGATCGGGCCGAATCGCTGCTGGCGATCCGCGAACTCAACGAGCGCTACGGCCACATCCAGGAGGTGCTCGTCCAGCCCGTTGTCGAGAACGAACGCTGGAACAGCCCGACGCCCGACGCCGGGACGCTCCGGCGCGCGGTCGCGATGGCACGCGTTGCGCTCCCCGAGGAGGTGTCGATCCAGGTGCCACCGAACCTCGCGCCCGTCCGCGAGGTGCTCGACTGCGGCGTCGACGACCTTGGCGGGGTGTCGCCCGTGACCGACGACCACATCAATCCCGACTACGCGTGGCCGGGTCTCGACGAACTCGAAGCCATCACTGGAGAGGCCGGCGTCCCGCTCGGCGAGCGCCTGCCGGTGTACAAGCGATTCGTCGACGACGGCGACTGGATCGACGAACGGATCGAGACGGCGATCGCCGCCGACACCGTCCACGGCGAGCGGTTCCGATCGGTGCTCGAATACGGCGAGAATCCTGCCGAGGTCTGAGTCCCCGTCTCCAATCCAGACTGCGGCCAGAAGCGAGAGCGCCGAGGCTCCGTTACCGGCGGCCGGCGGGTTCGCGTTCGCGGTCTCGATCGGCGTCGGAGCGCGACCGCGAATCGGCTCGCTCCGGTGTGGGGTCGTATCGCTCGGTCTCGTCGCCTGTTGTCGATTCGTCATCGAACTCGACGGTGAGCGGCCGTGCGAGTCGGGCAGCCGCGGTCGCGGCCAGGTCCCGTGCTCGGGCCATCGTCCCCGGTTCGGGTGGAGACTGTGTTTCGAGTTCGCTCCCCTCGCGCACGAGGAGGTCGCGGTCGTCGAGTTCGGCGAGCGCGCGGTCGATCGCCGCGTCGTCGGGATCGAGCGCGGTCGAGAGTTCCCGGCGAGTGAGGCGCTCCTCACGGAGCGTCTCGTCGACCTGGCGTGTGACGTAGTCGTGGTAGACATCCCGACCGTCGGGAGTCTCGTCGGTGTCGTCGTCGCCGACGGTGAGTCCCTCGTGACGGAGCGTCTGGACTGCGTCGAGGCTGATCCACCCGCCGATGGCCGCGAAAAGCACCGGCAGCCACCACGTGCCAGTGCCACCGAGCACGAACAGGGCAACGCTGGAGAGCAGCGCCACGAGACCGAACCCAAACGATCTGACCTCGCCACGGAGATCGTACACCTCCGAGAGGAGTTCGGACAGACCGAGAACTACGGTCATAACGAGGCTGGTCCCCATCTGTGCGATCGATCCATCGAGAAACCAGAACGTGATCGCGACGAATCCGAGCCAGGTCAGTATCGCCCGGAAACCGATCCGATCCTGGATCGCGGCGCGGACGGAGTCGGCCATCGATCACCGGTTCTCATCCTGTGTAATTAACTCCTCGCCTCGCCGATCGTTTCGGATCGACGAACGGACGACGGCTCGTCAGGAGCGTGGATCGGAACACTCCGTGCGAACCGATCGTTCTTCCGGAATATCTCGGTTATTCAACATGGTTCGTCGCAGACGGATGCGTGGTGAGGACACGAATGGCCAAATCCACACGACGCGAGCTGCTGAAACTGACCGGAGCGACGGCGGCAGCTGCGGTCGGCGTCCCGAGCGTCGGTCTTGCGCAGGACGACACGCCCGACACCGAGTGGACGGCTGTGGAATCGCCAACCACGAAGACACTGAACGGTGCGGTCGATACTGCCGAAGGCCCGTTCGTGGTCGGGGCGGGCGGCGACGTACTCGCCCGTCGGAAAGACGGCTGGCAGAAGGTCGTCGAGTACGGTCCACAGGCGCGGAGTCGCCCGCTGACCGGGGTCGACGTGACCGACGACGGCAAGGCGCTCTGGTTCGTCGGTGGCTCGGGCGTGATCGGCGAGTACCGCGTCGACACCGAGACGCTCACGAACTACTCCGCGCCGAAGGAGAAGACGAGCACGTGGGAGGGCTGTGCGGTGCGGGGCAGGGCGGGCGAGAACGAGCGGCTCTACTTCGTCAACGGCTCGGGCGAGCTACTGATCGGCGTCCGCCAGGAGAGCGGCGCGGTCAAGTACGAGGACGTGACCAAACCCGGTGGCGGGTCGACGATTCCGGCGATCGACTTCCACGCGCGAAAGAAGGGACACGTCGTCTCGACCAGCCAGTTCGTCGCCGCGACGGGCGACGGTGGCAAGAACTGGAAGCGAATCGGGATCGACTTCGCTGGCGGGGCCTTTTTCGACACCGCGAGCGTCGGCCCGAAGGACGTCAACGTGGCCGCCGGCGGCGGGATCGTCTATCGCTACGACGGGTTCCGGTGGACGCCCCACGTCATCGACGACGGCCGCCAGGCGATCCGGGCGATCGACCGCGACGGCGCGATGGGACTCGCGGCAGGCTCGGGCGGAAAGGTCTACGAACGCCAGTCCGTCGGCCAGTGGCGACGGACGCAAACGCCGGTCGAGACGAAGCTCAACGGCGTCGCGCGCACGGACACCTACGACGTGGCGGTCGGCGCTGGCGGTACCATCGTCGAACGTTCGGTCGATCGCGACGCCGAGCCACCGAGCGGCAACAAATCGGTGGTGCGGTACGCGGAGGGCGCTGTCGAAGCGGCGTGGGACTGAGTTCGAAGCGGCCGGCTACGCCGAGCGAGTCGACGGCGAACCCGACGGATCGCCGAGTTCGTCGTCCAACCCCGACCAGCAGTCCGCACACACCATCCGGATGGTCTCCTCGTCGCCGTCCGATCCGCTTTCGTCGATCAGGACTGCCCGACAGTCGGGATAGTCTCGGGGGCTGAGATCGGTCCCGCAGAGCGCACACTCCGTGCCGGCAGGGGTCGAGTCGCCGGGCGTCGTATCGTCCGATATCGGCTCGGAATCGTCCGTCATCGATCACTTCCCCTCGCCGAATCGGCCGTTGAGTTCGTCCCAACAGCCCCGACAGAGTCGGTACGTACGTTCGTCCGTGCCGTGTTCGAGTCGGATCGCCCACTGTGACTCGGCTTCGGCGTCACACTTCCCGCAGATGTATTCTGTCATTGCGTGTGGATCGGTATCTCGAAGGTTCGAGACGGACGAGTGATATATGTTTGCTCCACTCGATCGGCGAGGGCGAGATAGCAACCGCTTAGTTCGACCGACGGAACTCCCCCGCATGACCAGCGTCAAGGAGTTCCGGGTCGAGGAGCCCGCCACCGCCGACGCGCCGGGCCGGGGTCGGTTCGTCTTCACCGACGCCTACTCGGTGTTCGACTGGGGACAGATGCCCGACACCGTTCCCGAAAAGGGGCGTTCCCTCTGTGCGATGGGCGCGTACAACTTCGAGCTGCTCGAAGCTGAAGGCGTTCCGACTCACTACCGGGGCGTCGTCGATCCGACCGCTGACGACACGGACGGGGAGCCTGAGACGGTCGGCTTGGACGAGGCCGTGGGGCCGCCCCGCGAGATGGCGATCGATCTCGTCCAGGTGCCGGATCTCCCTCCCGAGAACGGAAGCTACGACTACGAGACGTTCCACGCCGCGGCGGACGAGAACTACCTGGTCCCGCTCGAAATCGTCTTCCGAAACAGCGTCCCGGTGGGGTCGAGCCTGCGCTCGCGCCGCGATCCTGTCGAGGTGGGACTCGACACCACCGCGTGGCCCGACGACCCGGTCGACTTGCCGGAACCGGTCGTCGAGTTCTCGACGAAGTTCGAGGAGCAGGACCGGTATCTCACGCGCGAGGAGGCCGACCGGATCGCGGGCCAAGCGACGCTCGACGACCTTGCAGCGGTCGCTCGCGAAGTCAACCGGGTCGTGACCGATCGGGCCGAGTCAGTCGAAATGACTCACGAGGACGGCAAGATCGAGTGCTGTTACGTCGACGGCGAGGTTCGGGTCGCGGATGTAGTAGGGACGTTCGACGAGAACCGCTTTTCCTATGATGGACAACAGATCTCGAAAGAGGTGCTCAGACAGTACCACAAGCGGACGCAGCCGGAGTGGGTCGCGGCGGTCGACGCCGCGAAGACCGAGGCCGACGAACAGCGCGAAACCGACTGGCGCGCGCTGTGTGAACGCGATCCTGAATCGCTCGACGAGGCGGTCATCGACGCCGCGAGCGACCTCTACACTGCGGGCGCGAACACCTACCTCGATCGAGAACTGTTCGACGCACCGGCGCTCGACGACGCGGTTGCGGCCGTGCGTTCGCTCGGGAACTGAGAATCAGTCGCCGGTTGTCAGTCGTCGCTCGTTCCGGCCGATTCGCCGGCGGGTGGCGTCGCGTCGTCGACCGGCTGGTCCGGGTTCAGTCGCTCGATCTCGCCCGGGAGGCCGAGATCGGCCTTTTCGCCGTTGCGGAGATGCGTCCGGCCTCGGCCAACGACGAGATCGTCTTCGAGGTGGAGGCGCACCGCCTCGATCAGGGCTTCGGCTTCGAGCGGTTGGCCGCGGCGTTCGAGGTCTTCGACGGTGGCGTCGTCGGGCACGTTGAACGCGCGCTGGGCGATGATCGGTCCCTGGTCGAGGTCGGTCGTGACGTAGTGGGCGGTGACGCCCGCGATCCGTACCCCGGCGTCGAGCGCCTGGCGGTACGGCTCCGCACCGGGGAAAGCGGGCAGCAGCGAGGGATGGATGTTGATGATGCGGCTCTCGTAGCGAAACACCACGTTGGGGCTGAGGATGCGCATGTAGCGCGCGAGCACCACGAGATCGACATCGTGGTCGGCGAGGATGTCGAGCAGCCACTCCTCGTCGGGGACGCCGCCCGCATCGCCGACGTCGTAGAACGGTACGTCGTGGGCCTCGGCGATCGATGCGAGGTCGTCGTGGTTCGCGACCACGACTCCGATCTCGGCGTCGGGATCGCCCGTCTCCCACGCGTCGAACAGCGCGTCGAGGCAGTGTGACTCCTTCGTGGCGAGCACTGCGACCTGTCTGGTCTCGCGGTCGGCGGGGAATCGCACCTGGACGTCCATTCCCAGCTCCTCACAGAGGTCGTCGAGCGCCCGTCGGAGATCGTCCTTCGAGCCGTCCATCTCACTGGTGTCGACCCGCATCGTCATCCGGAACAGGTCCTGTCGAACCGCCTGATCGAGGTCCTCGATGTTGATCCCACGCTCGAAGAGGAGGGAGGTGACCCGGGCGATGAGGCCGGTGTCGTCGTCGCCGATCACCGTGATCTCCGTGAGTCGAGGGTTCATCGCCACCACCGCGTGTCGGTTACGTTCATTGGCGTCGCTTCGCCGAACGCGGGCGAAAACCCTTCGTTTGCAGCAGCACTCGCGGCCGAGCCGATGCAGAAGGGTTTTCGCCGACGGCTCCCTTCCGCCGCCGATGACCGCCTACACCGCCGTCGTCACCGTTCGACTAAAGCGGGGTGTGCTCGATCCTGAGGCCGAGACCACCGCCCGCGCGCTCGAACGTCTCGGGTTCGAGCTGGACGAGCTCCGCGCGGCCGACCGCTTCGAGGTCGATCTCGACGCCGCCGACGAGGATGCGGCCGCAGAGCGCGCGGACGCGATGGCCGAACGCCTGCTCGCCAACCCGACCATCCACGACTACACCGTGACGGTCGAGCCCCGATGACGGTCTCGGTGGTGCAGTTCGGCGGTTCGAACTGCGATCGCGACGCGGTTCGTGCGCTCCACGACGTGGGAATCGACGCCGAGCGGACGTGGCACGAGGACGGACTCCCCGAGAATCCATCGGGAATCGTCCTCCCTGGCGGCTTCTCCTATGGCGACTACCTCCGGGCAGGCGCGATGGCCGGGCGCGCGCCGATCATGGCGGCAGTCCGCGACGCCGCGAGTGAGGGCGTGCCGGTGCTCGGGATCTGCAACGGCGCACAGGTCGGCTGCGAGACGGGCCTCACGCCTGGCGCGTTCACCACCAACGCGAGCGCGCGCTTCCAGTGCGAGCACGTTCACCTCCGGGTCGAGAACGCCGACACGCCGTGGACGCGAGCGTTCGAACCGGGCGACGTGATCGAACTCCCGATCGCCCACGGCGAGGGCCGATTCGAGATCGACGAGGAGCGTCTCGACGAGCTCGATGCCGACGACCGAATCCTCTTTCGGTACTGCGACGCCGACGGGAACGTGACGCCGGAATCGAACCCGAACGGCTCGACGGACGGAGTGGCGGGCGTACTCGGCGAGCGCGAGTCCGTCGCCGTGTTGATGCCCCACCCCGAGCGCGCGACCCTGGCCGAACTCGGCGGCACCGACGGTCGGGGAATCCTGCGCGGGTTCGCGGAGTAACCGCCGCGACGCACGCTGACGGGGAGGTCGTGTGGATGAGCGGAGTCTCAAGACGGGGATTCGTTTTCGGCCGTCCCGAGCATCAGTCTGGTGTACCGACCGGAGACCCACGCGAGTGCGTTGAGGAGATGGAGCGAGAGGATCCCGAGCGCGACCCCGAAACCGGCGACGGCGAGCGCCTCGGCGAGCGTGTCGATCCGCCACACCGACAGCGTGACGACGGTTTCGAGGCCCACTAGCAGTCGGTCCCAGCCGACGTAGAGCGCCGGGTGATAGCTCACGGGCGCGTCGGTGACGACCCCGACGTAGACGCCAGGCTGGTCATAGACCAACGGCACCGCGAGCATGCTCACCGCGGTCACCAGCAGCGACATAGCGATGACGTACGCGGCCACTCCGATGAACAGCTTCGTCACGAGGTACACCACTGCTTTCCACGGTCCGAGCCGTGCCACGAGCCGGCGCACCCACCCTCGGAGCGAGTCGGGCGGCGGCTCGTTCCTCGTCGGCACTTCGATACCGAGAAACGCCATCGCCAGCCGCCGTTCGACGGTCGCCAGCCCCGTGGCGAGCGCGAGCATGGCAAGCAGGATCGGGATGCCGATCACGACTACCGTGAGGCCGACGCCGAGCGAGAGGCCGACCGAAAAGAGCACGAAATACACCACGCCGAGCGGGAAGGCGAGGACAAGATACGAGAGGTTCCGGTAGGTCTGGATCCGGAACGGCACGCCGAAAACGGTCCGCACGACCTCGCCGAAATCGGCGTCGAGACCGCCGGAACGCACGTCCGGAACCATCGCGTGCCGGATGCTCCGGGCGGATATGAATAAACGTATCGGTGAGTCGCGAACGGCGCGGCGGGCCGTGGCCGTTTATGTGGCGGCGCTGAAAACGACCGACCGATGGGACGGCGCGGTCGGTCGCGGGCGCGTTCGCCCTCGCCCGGCGGAGGGCCACGGTGAGCGACGACCTTGGCGCGATGACGTCGCTGCTCGACGACGAGTACGCGCGGACCATCCTCGAAGCCGCCCGGGACGAACCGCTGTCGGCCGACGAGTTGAGCGACGCCTGTGAGGCCTCGTCCTCCACTGTCTACCGACGCATCGAGCGGTTGCAGGCCCAGAATCTCCTCGACGACCACCAGCGGCTCGACCCCGATGGCCACCACCACAAGGTGTATTCCACCCGGGTCGAACGGGTCACGGTCGAACTCCGGGACGACGGGTTCGCGTGTACGGTCGACCGAGGCGGCGGCGAGGACGCCGCGGACAGATTCACCAGGCTCTACGAGGGATTCAAATGATGCAGGTACAGCCGACTGGCGGCGACACGACAGTAGTGCTCGCGGCGCTCGTCGGTTTCGTCGTGGCGCTCGTGCTGGCGCTCGCGGTCGCGTACAAGCTGTTCACCGGCTACCGTCGCGTCGGCGACCCCGGTATGTTCCGGCTGGCCGTGGGGCTGACGCTGCTGACCGCGGTGCCCATGCTCCTGCGCGTGGTACTGACCAACGTTCCGATCGTGTCGCCCGCCGCCCGGTCGCTCGCGGTGACCGGCTGCGAGCTCGGCGGGCTGGTCGTGATCCTGGTGGTGATCTACGATGCTGGCTGAACTGGTCGCGCCCGCAGGGGCACTCACCGCTGTCGTTGGGCTGTTCGTCGCCACACAGGCCTACCGAGGCTACCGCCGCCACGACAGCCGGACGATGCGCGCGCTCGCCGTCGGCATCGTCTGTCTCACCGCGGTGCCGTTCCTCGTCCAGTATGTGCTCGCACCCGTGGTGGGACTGACGGACGCCGAAACGCTGCTCGGTGTGGTGTCCGCGTACGTCGTCGGTCTCGCGGCGATCCTCCACTCGTTACTCAGTCCGTGATCGCCCTCGGCCGGGATGACACTGCAGACGAATCCCACGGACGAACGTCGACAGGCCTCACCGCTCGCCCGAAGCGATGGGCGTAGAAGAGTGGCGACCGACGAGCGAATCAACGCAATCGGTCGAGCACGATGTCGCCGTTGATCGTCTCGACGGAGAGGTCGTGCGTGCCGTCGCCGAGCGTCCCGCGAACGGTGTTGCTCCCGGAGCCGACGGCGTCGAGCGGGAGTCGGTTCGTGGTGATAGTTCCGTTGCGCGTCGAGGCGACCACCGTTGCGTCGAGGTCGGGGGCGAGCGCCGCGGTGATAGCGCCGTTGGTCGAGGCGACCGAAACTTCGCCCTCGACTGCGGGGATGGCGACGTCGACGTCGCCGTTAGTCGTCTCGGCCCCGTCGAGACCCGCTACGTTCCGGGCGCTGGCGTCACCGTTCGTCGACGCCAGCGAGACGTGTCCGTCGACGTTCCGTGCTTTCACCGCGCCGTTCGTCGATTCGATCGTCATATTGCCAGCGACATCGGTCGCGGTGGTGTCGCCGTTCGCCGCCGAAACCCGTTCGACGGCGACGCCCTCGGGAACCCCGGCGTCGAGGGAGATCGATTTATTGCCGAGACCGAGAAAGGAGCTCTCCCCCGAATCGCCGGTGATCCGGAGGTGGTCGCCGTCCCGGGTGGCCTCGACGGTGATGTCCTCAATGTCGGCGAACACCGATGCCGCCTCCTTGATACCGTGAAGCTGTATTTCGTCGGCATCCGTCCGGCTCACGTTCACGTCGCCGCTGTCGGTTTCGACGGTGATACGCCCCGTGTTCCCGTCGAACGTCCGGTCGAACTCCGTCCGCTTGCCGACGAACGGTGTCGCCCCCGAACAACCCGCCGCGGTGGCCGAGAGACCGACTGCGCAGGCCCCGAGAAGACCACGGCGAGTGACCGTCGGTGTCGTCGTCTTCGAGTTGTCTGCCGCTGTCATCGTGTTCGAGTTGTTCCACTGCAACGATATAATCGTCCGCACCATCCCCGAACGCGCGACGCTGCGAAACGTATTTGTACTAGAACGGCGCTGCCGATCCAGTCGCTTCGGCGTGATGCCGCAGCCGAGCGACACTGGGACGGAGCCACCGTGACCGTGAGAGCCCACGACTTTTTGTCCTTGGTGCGGTATCTACTCGCATGGGCGAGCGTGCGTGCTACCGCGCGATCTGCTCGAGCTGTGATCGCCAGGTGTCGATCGCCGACGAGACCTGTCCGGAGTGTGGTGCGGATCTCGATACCGACGGATAGCGACGAGGCGTAGCAGAAGCCGCGACGGGACGAACAGAGCTAACACCCGACCGGCCATAGCCGTGATCGAGATGGCCGACGACACGGTCCGAGTCTGGCTGGTTGAGCGCACGTACTCCGACGACGAGCAGAACCTCATCATTCTGACCTATGCGACACCCGACGGCGAGCACGACTTCCGGAAGGAGCGCGCCCTCCCGAGCTTTTCGGGATCGGGCCGCGAGACGACCGCTGCACTCGATGTCGATCCAAACAACCTCGGCGACGTCGCCGACCCCGACATCCGGGAGCGCTACGCGCGCGAAGCGAGTCGGATGGCCGACGAGCACGAGCCCGACGACGCGATCTGATCCGTGGTTGCGGGTGAACTACTGCGCCAGCGGCATCCCGTAGCTCTTCTCGCGCTCCACGATCGCCTCCCACGTCGCCTCGCACTCGCAGGACACTTGGTCGAACACTGAGGGGTCCTGTCGCTTGTCGAAGTCCTTGATTGCGGTCTGGACTCGGTCGTCGCACTCGCCGCAGTTGTGCGGGCCGCGATCCGAGCCGTGACCCACCGGATCCGAAACCACGATCGCGTCGGCGTCGGCAGTCGATTCGAGCACCTTGGCGACCGACCATAGCCACGGTGGGCGGTAGCCGCCGTCGTGGTAGAGGTCCTCGACCATCGTGTGGCGCTGGACGTTACAGGGGTTCATCGAGACGGTGTGGGCATATTCGGAACACCGTCGTACCGACGAGACCATGTCCGCGATCGACTCGCTTTCGGTGAGGAACGGCGGTTTCATCAGGAGGTAGGCTTTGATCCCCGCGCCCGCCACGTCGGCCGCCTCGCTCGCCGCGACGAACTCGGCGAAGTCGAAGTACTTGTTCACGCAGTCGTGACGCACCCGATCGGTCGCGGTTTCAAGACCGACTGCGATGTCGATCGCGAGGTCGCGGTCGGTGAAGTCAGCGAGGCGGTCGCGCTCGACGAAATCGGGGAGTGACTCAACCACGATCCGCTCACGGTCGGCGAACGTCTCGGCGATCGCGGCGCGGGTTTCGGCCGGGATCTCACGTTCGTCGAGGAAGCTCCCGGAGGTGTAGATTTTCACGAGCGGGCAGGGTTCGTCGGCGTTCTCTCGCTCGTGATCGAGGCAGACGTCCAGTTGATCCATGAGAGCGTCGTGGGGGACCGTACCACCCTCGACCGACTCGGCGACGTAGCCACACATCGTACAGCCGCCGGCGCGCGCCCAGCGACAGCCGCCGGCGTTCAGGATGATCGTGAGGCTCCGTCGGACGCCGTCGGGCGTGTTGTCCTCGTCGAGCCAGACCCGGGTTGGCTCGTGGGGATCGTAGGTTTGGTCGTTGCGCGCACGGATCCGGCGCATGGCCGCGTTGTGCGCGTCCATCCCCTTGCCCTGCTCGTAGACCTCGGGATCGGGCGTACTGCTCATTGCCGGTACTACCCGATCGAGCGGCAAAACCCTGCCGTCCGCCGACTCAATCGAGCCACGTCGCCATGAGCACCTCGTCGACGTACTCCCCGCCGATCCGATAGTGTTCGGTGTGAACGGCTTCGCGCTCCCAGCCTGCGTTTTCGAGGAACGCGACGGCCTCGTCGTTCGTCGCCGGCAGTGCCTGGTAGATCTTGTGGTAGCCGACCGACGCCGCCCAGTCGAGGGCGTGTTCGAGGAGCGCCCGGCCGATGCCCTGTCGGCGACGCTCGGCGACGACCCCGACGGTGAGTTCGGCGGTATGGCTGAGTTTCTCGACATCAAGCGCGTCGACGTGGACCCACCCGACTACCTGTTCGTCGTCAGCGTCCTCGCCGCTACCGTCGTCCTGATCGGTCCCGGCCGCATTCGCGGTGTCCGTTTCGACAGCGTCCTCACGTTCGGTCGCGACGAAGAACGTCCGTCGGCGATCGTCGTGGCGCAACAGCGCGCTCTCGCGGTCGATCGCCTCCCCGACGGTCTCGGCACGGATGTGGGTGCCCGCGGCCGTAACTCGTCCGATCACGTCGGTGATCCCGTCCATGTCTTCTTGGTGGGCGGGACGGATCCTCACCGGCCCGTCCGTCGTGTCGAGCTCGTCGGTCTCGGCCTCCCACGCGACCCTGAGCTTGCCGTCGTGTTCGTCGAGATGTCCCGCGTCGATCAGCGCGTCGACGTGCTCGCGGAACTGTACGGCCGGGAGGCGGACGCGTTTGGTCGGCACGGCCGACCGTGGCGGTTTCGACCCCGGCCGGTCGTCCTCGACTCGAACCTCGTTTCTGAGCACTTCCGGTCGAACCGCACCGTTCCGTTCCACGTACTCGTAGAGCCGCCGTCGAACGTCGTCGTCGAACGTCTCCGGTTCGGTCGTCGTGCTCATACCGAGGGGAACACGACTCTCCCTCTTAGCTGTTGGCCGCGTTCGGTCTGGGCGGCTCCCGCCATAGGGAACCGTCCGAATCGAGTGGGCGACGAATGGCAAAGCGAAAGTGGCCGACCGAGGTAGTTGTGTCATCCATGGACGACGGCACAGGACGAGGCTATCAGCGGTCGGAGGGTTCTCGCGGTCTGTACCCGTGGTTCGTTTCGGCGTGGGTCGACAGATACGGGCCACCGATGGTGGCGCTCGCGTCGACCGTCCTGAGCTGGGTGACCGTGCAGGTGCCGCTGGGGTCGGCGCGAAGCTTCTTGGGTCTCGAACTCTGGCCCGGTCGCGGTGTCGCAGTCGTTGCTGTCGTCGTTCTGCTCCTCTCGTGGCGGCTTCGGGGCTGGGCTGGAGCGTGGTGTCGGTTCGCGGGCGGTATCGCCATCATCGGATTGGTTTTCCTCCAACTGCGCTCGAACGAATGGGTCAAACAGCAGGTCATCGGGTCGGCCGCCGATGCGGGCAACCCCCTCGCGGAGGGAAGTGCCTCAGCGTTTGCCGTCACACCCGGTATCGGACTGGGTGTGGCGCTTCTCGCCGGTGTGTTCCTGCTGTTCGTGGAGTACTATCGGTGGCAGATCACTTCGGCCTGAGGGGCGAACGCCGCTTCTCAGGGCTTAGCCGAAGTTCTCGTACTTTCCAATGGTGCGGAACAGCTACCTGTTGAAATCGGCGTGCAAGATTCAGAGCGTGTATCGGTCACTGGCCCCAATGAAAATGGAATAATCATATAAATATCACATACTACAAAAATCTACAACCGAAAATAATGATATTCAATGTAATAACTGGTATGGTATCGTAAATAGCAATTTGATTAATACAGGAGTTTTAGTTAGGTAGTTTCTCCGGGGCCGATCATCCGAAGAGATTGTTGAGCGTGAGTGCGATAAAGAGTAGAATAACGGCCTCATTGACGATCCACGAGTTAGTGTTCATCCAGTCACGGATCTTTGGGAGAAACGCTTCCGCCCGCTCACCGAGTGCAAGCACAGCGATCGATGGAAGCGCCAAGAGGAACACAGTAAGCAATATGAAACCAATCGAATCCGTCAACGGTAGATTGTTGCCTGAAAGATACGAACCAACGGCGGCTGAGGTGAGGATATCGGTTGGAAACACACCCAATAGCAGGAACCCGAGTCTGAACGAGAACCTAGGATTCGCCGATTGTAGCTTTCCCATCCACTTCGGCGGTTCTGCTTCCTCTCTATTCAGATACACAGAGACCATAGCAAAGAGTAAGAGAAGGAGTACAATTATCTGTAATCCTGTGTGAGAGCTCCCTCCATCCGTCGCACTGTTACCGAGGAAGTATGCAACTGTGACGACGAGAGCAATTGAGAGAGTCGCACCGAAAACGAACGAGGCCGAGTTTTGTCGCCAGTCCTCACTCGTAGCGAGAAAGATCGCACTGAGAAGTTGCGGCCCCGCAATCATCACAACCGCTAGTGGGAGAAGTGTAAGAAAACTCATCTCCCAACCGCCCTGCACGCTGTTTCTTCACTATCTTCTTTAGTACTTGCTGGGATTACGTTCTTCATTTTAGGTTGTTACACTGGCTACAGTGGAAATATCTATCTATTACCCTCATAGACATTGGGCTGCTCTGACTCCTGTCTCTCCTGTTGATCGTCGCGTATTCTCTTGTGAGCTTCATCTTTTTTGAGGCGGATCTCATTAGGTCGCCTTACCACCCCTCAGCGGATCACTGAGGCCCTCGTCCGTTTCTTGGAGAGTCGTCTGACCGATATCGAGAGGAGAAGAAGTTTCTTCGTCACGAAGTTGTGGGACGACCACCTGAAGAAACTGGACGACGATAACCATCAGGAGTGGTCCGAGAAAGATTCCATACCACCCGAACAGTATCGGCCCGAGCAGGTAGGCGAACATCACGAGTGAGAGGTGGAACATCTTCCCCGAAAGGTATGGACGAATGTATGTTCGGACGACGTTGTCGAACGCTAGCGTCATAAAGACGAAAAACAAGAGTGGGTACCAGACGAGTGTTGGATTGAGTTGGATAGCCCCTAGTGCGAGAAGTGCGGCGATGCCGAGATAAATGATGGATCGACCGACCAGTGGAACGAGAGTGAAAAGGCCTGTAACGACTGCCAACAAGATAGTTGCGGGAATGAGGAGGTTCTCCGGGGCGAAGAAATTGAACACGTTGTAGATGATTGCGGTTAGGATCATGATGACGAATATGGTCAACGTGTACCCAAAGAACACCGAGTTCAGTCCTCTGTCGACCGCTTCGAGATAGTCGATCGACACTGCGTCGTTGCCGAGTATCTGGTCTCTACCCCACTGACCGAGGCGCTGGTCCTCCACGAGAAGGAAGAACCCCAACAACAGCGAGAGAAACAGCATGAAGATCCCAGAAGCGGCGGCACCAACGAAGGCTTGCGCTTCGGCTAGCACTGATTGCACCGATGGGTCTGACAGCGTAGTTGTCGCTGTGTTAACCAACTGGTCGGGGTCGTCCGGTATCGTCTCAACGTTGATCGGTGATTGTTCGAGAAGTTGTCCTGAGGCTTCAGATGTCGCAAAGGCGGCGAATTGTCCCAACGCTATCGAGAGGAACACACCCAACAAGAGCACGACTGGCACGATAATGAGAAGCAATGTGAGCGCTGCGGAGAGGTTTCCCTTCCCGATTCGGTCCCCGATACGTTGGTTGATGGGACGAGCAACATAGTAGATGAAGAGCCCCAACACTACCCAGGGAAGGAACATATACCCGACGAAAGCAATGATTCCAAACACCACCAACGCTACCGTTCCCCATCTCACATTCGACCGAGTGATGCGAACCCGCGTCATTTCTGGACTGTCCCTACTCGTAGACATGCAATACTAGAGACTATCATTACATTTATAGGTATTGGAGAATCACCGATAAATTTGATATATAATCAAGAGTAGTATCGTAACCCTGACGGTGAGCCCTGAACTCCACGTAATCCGCCGAGGTGTGGATTCGGCGGTTCTTCTTCCGAGACTTGCTCTTCGATGAAGCCAACTCGAACCGCGACATCTTGCCCTAACTGCTCAGTTAGATGGTCATCAAACTGCTGTGCAAGGTCAGGCGGTACTGTTTGGTCGCGTGAGATTCCTATGAGGACGTTGACTTCCGGTTCGTTGCCGAGGAGTATGTCTGCTGGTTCGTAATCAACAGTTGTTCTCACCAATTCAACGCCTCTGAGGTCCGCTTGGGTGAACTGTTGTTGGAGTTCTGTCTTCGTCTGTTGTTCATACGACTGTGCCTGAAAAGTCGTCCAGGTGACGGCACCGAGGACAATAGAAAGGACCGCGATGCCGATAGCGATAACCACGATACGGGAGAACACGGATGCTTTCACGCCCTCGAACTTACCAGCGTCGAGTGGCTTGAATCCGGACAGATAGAACAGAATGAGCGCCGAGAGGTTGATAGCGAGCAAGTTCACAAGGACCAGCACAGCGGCAGCGATGGCGACCCCTGGGAGTCCGAAGGCGAGTCCGAGACCTGACGTTGCCGCCGGCGGAATGAGCGCCACGGCGATTGCCACACCCACGAGTGCTGACCCCGCTCCACGCATAATGCTAAGTGCTCCTGCAAGTCCGGAGCCGAGTGCAAGGAAGAGTGAGAGGAAGTTCGGACTCGTTCGTTCGGCGACCTGCGGGATGGTGCGGATGTCGAGGTCAGGAGGAATGAGAATGGTTTCTTGGAGCAACCAACCCATGATCGCGGCAGTAGCGATGGCGGCGAGCAACCCCGTCACCTGAAGCGTCACGCCGCGGGAGGCCATGCGCTGATCGTCGAGAATCGTGCCGACGCTCGCCGAGATGGCAGGCCCCATGAGCGGTGCAACAACCATCGCGCCGATGATAGTGGCGGCCGAATCCAGCAACAATCCCGTGGTTGCGATGATCGTACTCAGGATGAGAAAGGCGAAGAAGGTAGAATTGGCGGGCGCGAGATCCTGGGCCCGTGCGTACAGTTCTTCGCGCGAAATGCGGAGTCCAGGGAACCGCTCAGTTAGCGCTGAGAGTCGCTGTGAAACGACTGTTTCGGTCGGTAAGACGATGGTATACGAGTGTTCTTGTATCCCCGCATCCGTTAACGTCTCGAGTATCGTTTCCACACCACTCGGCGGAACCGGAAACTGGACCATCGCCTCGAAGTCGCCCCTACCGACTTCGTCGAAAACCGCGTAGTCGATTCCCTGTGCATCCAAAGCTGTAAGGACGCTTTCTTGTTTGCCTTCCGGAATCAGCACCTGCACGAGACGCATGTGTGACATAGATTACACAGTACGATAAATTAGGTGGCTAAATTGACCTGCTTGCTCGCCTCATTGAGCGGAGATTCGTCTGAGTCTAAACGATCTCCTCGGATAATGAGCCAAAAAGGGTTTCCAGCGGTGTCGCTACCGTGCTGCTGGTTCGACTACCCGTTCCATCCGCCGTTCTTTGTACCATCCTCCAAATGCACCACCGACTGCACCGGGGATCGCGTAGGTGACGACTACGATGAGTCCGACGACAGCAGTGCCAAAGCTCGCGACCAGTCCTTCGAAGAGTAATCCAAGAAGGATCAAGGCCCGCTGAACTGCTGGCGATTCCAGTGCCTTCTGCTCGATAGTCTCTTCGAGCCTCTCGATCTGTGTATCGTATTCATCAATCACCGAGAGGTGCGCCTCAACGATCGTTCTATCAGCATCATTTAACGAGAGTTCTGCGAGGAACTCTCGCCCCGTTGGCCGAAGAGTTCGCTGCCGTAGGCGTTATCGGTCCGCTTGATGACAGCTCTCACGCGATTTTTCTCAGCTGTCCGCTCTTCGACCAGCGACTTTCTGGTTCGGACGAGATCCCGCAGCGTGCGGATCTCGTCCGAGGGAACGTAGCTCTCGGCGAGCATATCCACCCGAAGCATGTGGGCGAGGCATTTGGCGTCGATCCGATCGGTCTTGACCGTCGCATCGGCGATCTCCCTGTTCTTTGATGGGTTGACGAGTGTAACGTCGAGATGCTCGTCGAGCATCTCGTACACCGGGCGGTAGTGGCCGGACGCCTCGATGGCAGCTTCACCATCGGCGTACTGTTCGGCGAGTTGGTCGAGACGGTCGTTTGGTAAGCGAATCTCATCGTGCAAGTTGCCGTCGTGGACGACGACGGCAACTTGGGAGTATCGTGCGTGAGTGTCTATTCCGGGGTACATAGGACGCCTCCGTTGGGACTGTGGCGTGAACGAGAGATCCTCCTATACGTGCTCGGTGGCACAAGATTCCGCGTCTTATCACGGCCTCGGACCATTCTCTGGTATCGTGCTGGTCACACTGGCTGTATCGCGGTCTCAGTCAGTCCCTAGTGCCTCGTTCACGCTTTAGGGTCTTAGGTGCGAGATTTTCATGGATTCTCTATATCTTGCACTTGGCCTTTGCCGGTATGTCTTACCTCTTATCGATCAATAACGGGATTTTGGTTGTGATATCTAACAATTGGTCTCTACAAGAGACACGCTGGGGTAGTTGAAACAATTCGCCTCCTCACGGGGTGAACGAGGGAAGTTTCTTGATTAACTCGACGGTCGACCAGCGGCGGGTTCCTGCTGGGTCTGCTGGGCTTTGAGTGCGCTCGGGTTGGTACGTAGCAGGACGATTCCGAGCCATGCGAACCACACGATGGCCCCGAGTCCGAACAGGTCCACCAGACCACCGAGAACTGGGATAACCGAGACGATTCCCGCCGCCCCGATCACCGCGCCGAGGTAGTTCAGGACGCGTGGAAGCACTCCGGCCCGTAGGGCTGCCAGACTCGCCAGCAACACCCAGATGCCGCCGACGATCTCAGTACCGCCGCCCAGACCGTCCTGGACGACTTCGATCGCCATCCAGAGCGACGCCGCTTGGGCCGGGTCTTGGCTATAGAGATCGACAACGGTGGTCAGACCGATGCTTGCGATCATGGCTGCAGCCATGAGCACACCGGCCCAGATGAGCCCGAACACGGTCGCCGTCTGTGCGAGTACTGGCGAACTGGCCTTCAGCAGGTTATAGAGTGCCAGTGCCAAGATCGCCACGAGGACGCTGGAGGCCACATAGACGAGCACGTTCACGACGTACACCGCGGTTTGATTGTCTGCAAGGAAGGCGACGTTCTGCATCGGATCGGTGCTTGCCCCGTAGCCAGCCGGGATGAGAATCCCGAGAAACAACACCATCGCGACCACGTATACAGCGGCCTGGGTTAGTGCGGCAATGCCGCCCATTTTCTGTAATCCACTCATTTTCCGTCCCTGTTCTACATTCGTTTTCATGTATCTCTCAACCTCGCTAGTATCTAGCGTACTATCATTATAATACGCTAAGAGATAACGCTACCGCTTACATGGGAGGGAGAGACGTAGTGGAGTTGCATGCCGAGAAATAGCAGACTCTGGGAGGTCCCACGAGGAATTTTTCACTAAAACGATGTGTGTAATTTCGGCAATTCAGATACTCTCCACACCCTCTCTCGAAGAAGTCGATTCTTCCTCGACGGAGAGCCTACCCTCTTCCTCGCGGAGTGCAGTGAGTTCAGTGTAGGTGAGAGCGAGCGCGGCCGCCGAGAAGACGGTCACGAGAGCGCTCGCCGCCTGTGCGAGAACGAACCCGCCGACTGCGCCGCTTATCTCACCGCCAATGCCGAAGACGATCTCGACCATCACCGAAACGAGCATCACTGCGATGCCGAGCAGGAGGAGTTTGAGACGATGACCACGGGTCAGGCCCCAACTGCTACGGAGTCCCTCGATGAAGTTCTGCCCCTCCACGGCGACGAAGACGCTCCAGAACGCCAAGGTCACGAGCAGGAAGATCCCTGGGATAACCAATGCGACCAATCCCAGCGCGACAGCAGTCACGAAGACGACCGTGCCGACGATGACGTTCAATGCCGCCCATCCAATATTCCGAGTGAAGTATTCACGCGGAAGCCGCTCGGTCTCGTCGGTGACGAATACACGGATCGCAGCGATGCTGACGACAAGGGTCGCCACACCGATGATGAACGCGAGCAGTCCCGCAATGAGGGGTGGAAGAACGAACAGCGCATTCGTTTGCATCTCAACCGACAGGAACTGCTGGTTGACGTACTGAGCAATGCCAGCTCCGAGGAGGCCACTGAGTAGCGACAGTACGAAAATGATTCCCACGAGGATGAGGCCGTTCCGCTTTGCACTCCGGCTTGCTGCTTCTCTCAGAATTGTTGTGATGTTTATAGCCATTACGAGAACATACAGGTTGTACTAGATAATAAATATTGCTATTTTGACACTCTTTAGGTGACGATCAAATTTGGGGTGCCTGTCCTTGCACGGATGCCGAACCCCTTAGCTGATCACGATTTTCCCTTTCGCACGACCGTCTTCGAGATACCGGATGGCTTCGGGAACCTCGGCGAGCGGGTACGTTCGGTCAATGACCGGTGTGACCTTCTCGGATTCAATGAGATCCTTGAGGACGATCAGGTCCTCATGGTTCTCCGAAGAGACGAACGTGCCGAGCTTCTGGCTCACGAACGGGGATAGTACGAGCGCCCGAAGCTGGCGATCGATGCCTCCGAGCCACCGCCCGCCCGTTTCACCGCCGACGATGACGAGAGTCCCCTGAGGGACGAGGGCGCGTCGGAGGCGCGCTAACGAGGAATTCCCGCCAATGTCGAGGATCAGGTCGTAGTGCTGCTCCCCCTCGGCGAAGTCGTCGCGAGTGTAATCGATGACGTGATCCGCGCCGATCGATTGGACCATGTCCATCTTTGCGGTGCTGCACACGCCGGTGACGTGCGCGTCGAACGCCTTGGCGATCTGCACGGCAAAGGTGCCCACGCCGCCCGACGCGCCGATGATCAGCACCTTCTGTCCCGGTTCGACCTGTCCGTGGTCGCGCAGGCCTTGCAAGGCGGTCAATCCAGAGATGGCAACCACTGCTGCTTGCTCGAAGGTGAGGTTCGCCGGCTTGGGTGCGAGTTTGTTTTCGGGGGCGCACGCGTAGTCGGCGTACGAGCCCGTACCGATCCCGAATACTTCATCGCCAGACTGGAACCTGGTCACGTTCTTGCCGACCGTCTCCACGACCCCTGCGACATCCATGCCTAGAACAGGGTTCTTGGGCGCGCGGAGCCCGTAGCCTGCGAGACGTATCGGGTATGGCAGGCCCATCATGAGATGCCAGACACCCCGATCCACGCCAGCCGCGTGAACGCGTACTAGCACCTCATCATCCTCGATCGCTGGCTTGCCGATCTCCCTGAGTTCGAGAACGTCTGGATTTCCGTATTTCGAATACACGACCGCGTTCATACCGTCTTCGTCCGAATTCGATGCAGCCGCCCCTTTATTCGATGTCGTTGTGATTGTTTCTGCCATCAGACTCTCTCCGATTTTGCAGGTTCTTGCGATCTAACCCCTTTCACCACCAGATACAGGGCTAGAGCCATTTCTCCGATGATGGCAGTCACGACGACGATCGTCGACGCCATCGGTTCGTAGGTGGGAATGAGGAAGAACGTGAAGCTCTCCAGCAGATAGCCGAACCCTGCAAGCACGACCAAACCCCCAAGCACCACGGGAAAGAGTTCGGACTGGTAAATCAGATAGCCCAGCACGAGGAGGTGTAGGCCGAAGAAGATCCCACCGATCAGGTAGCCATAGCTGTGAGCGGTGAAGAAGAGCAGAGCGAATGCATGCAGTTGTTCAGTTCCGAAGGCGGACAGATACTCTGCCCCGCTCAAGAGTTCCAGTCCAATATAAAGATTGAGCATGTTGATGCTCGCTATCGCGGGATGTGCGATCAGTCGCAACGACGCGGCCACCAGCGCGAGGGTTTTGCTCACTGGTCTGAGAAGCACATAGAGCAGGACGGCCACGACTGCATCAGCCGAAAAAGCGATTAGATCGCTGATAAAACCCAGCCGGAACAGCCCCTCCGAGGCGGCGATGTTCGCGGCGGTCGCTGTCGCATCGCCAGGGACGATCAACGTGGCACGAACGAATCCCTCGCTGAAGCCAGCGGTGATGAAGATCAGCAGATAGAGAAGCCCAGTGAGTCGAGCAATCGTTTTGATCGAAAGCGTTCGTGTCTTCGGTGTCTGCTGGACACCGACCGAATCGGTGGTCGTGGTTGCCATGAGGTGTACCTCTTGATATCCTGACTTAACTGTACCAATGACTTGGGGGCGCAATGCAGAGACATCACGCTCCAGTCACCGAAGAGTGTCGGTAAGGATCGTCTTGTAAATGGTCTTTCAATTAATATAAGCTATTCGTGATAGTTGATTGCTAGTTTAGTTTCGATGACTGCGCTTTGTTTGCCGATTGAAGGTTTAGCTGGCTTTCGTTTGCTGTTTACCGTTTACTGGGCAGTCGTAGCTCGGCCTAAGCCGCTGCGACTGACCGTGCAAGATATGCGCCCTGTATCTCGCATAGTTACGTCCGGTCTGCCCAACTTCTGTCAGTAAGGTCGTGACCGATGCAGAGGATCTATGCAGCAAGGAGACATGGCAAATCCTTCGAACTGATTTTTCACAGGGTCCTTCAAACTACGACTTCCACAGATTCTTTACCGAATAGAAAACAGAAGTAGCTTACACTATTAGAATGATGCTAAGCTAGTGACGTCACCTAACGAAGACACGTCTTCAGGACTGACTACCACTGTGGAGTCTTCATCCACGTTTCGTGCATCTGCGAGGATCTTCGTCGTTGGAATCCTAATGGGAAGTGCCGATGCCGTTCCAGGTATCTCTGGTGGAACGGTCGCACTTATTGGAGGGATCTATGGACGTCTGATCAACGCAATCACAGCAATCACTCCCGCTCGCTCTCTTGATCTTCTCAAAGCAATCTTACCAATCGGGTTCGGTATCTCAAGACACCGCGCTAAGCTGATTCTCCGGGAGTTCGATGTGATATTTGTTGCTACCTTGCTTACTGGGATCGCCACAGCTGTAGTCATAGTCGGACGAGTCGTCGAGTATGCCGCAGCACGTGCTCCTGTGCTCCTGTTTGGGTTGTTTTTCGGCCTCATCGCCGCTTCTGCAGTAATCCTCTGGCGAGAGCTCACGATAGACACGATCGGCCAAGGATTAGCGGCGGTTACTGGATTTTCTCTTGCGTTCGTACTCTCTGGTGGTGTGAAACTATTCGAAGGCGGGGGTCTTACTGTCGTTTTCGTTGCGGGTGCAATCGCAGTGAGTGCGATGATTCTTCCAGGAATCTCCGGTTCGCTTTTGCTGATTATCCTCGGCCAGTATATTCCGATGTACGATTCACTCAACAGTTTCTTGGACGGTCTTGGGGGAGTGGCTACTGGTGGTGCGATTGAGGCAGTCATTACCCCTGGCCGAGACGTGTTCACCTTTCTTGTGGGCGGTCTACTGGGTCTGTTTACTGTCGCCCGCCTCATCCGACGACTACTCAGGAGAAATCGAGAGGCCACTCTTGCGTTTCTCGTTGCATTGGTTTTTGGAGCTCTTCGAGCACCGATTGCGGAACTCTCTGGGAATGAAGAATTCAACTGGACGGTGGCAACGCTGGGCGAGTTTGGCGTATTGGCGCTTGTTGGAGCAGTCTTGGTGCTGATTCTAGATTGGTATGCAATAGATATCGACTTTGGTAGTTTGTGAGAAAACTCTCGTTGGTCCTTTCCGCTCTTAGAGCGTGTAATCAGCAAAGGGCTATGACGAACCTGTCAAGCCGATTCTGCTTGTATAGTGCCAGCCCATCCAAGAGGGACGATCTTGGCTATCATACGTGTCCCTATCGGCAATCAAGTGGCTGTTGGCAAAGAATTTCAGATAGTCAAGCAGCGAGCCTGGCGGTACGAGCGAACCGTTCGGGTTGCGGTCCATCCGAGCGCGAGAACGACCAGAGAGACGAGTCCAAGGATTATCGGTTCACCCTCTAACCCCCACTGGACCATCATCGTAAGGAAACGTCCGATAAGACTGAGAGACGTCAAGATGGGTAGTAGAAGGACCGAATAGCGTATCACGGTTTGGCTAGTATTCCCTCTCCGGAGTACGTCGTAGCCATTAATACGGATCATTGCAACTTCACCAGCGGCTTTAATACCGATAATGGCACTCACGAGCACGAGGGCGACGTACTGCCCTCCGATGAGACCGTTACCACCGACAAGATGTGCTACCATCTGCGTGGTTCCAATGAGGACACCAGCAGTAAGCGGGCCGATTAACAGTAACGACCCAATTGCGACCGCACCTAGGACAACTGCTTTTCGATGGTTCATGCTCAATCAGACATTCAGCCACTCCTACAAAAAGTGCTGTGCTGCTGAAACCAAACGGCGATAGCTTTCCTCACGGCCCCTCGGGGGCTGTCGGGGCAGGATAAGTATGAGCGTAAAGCCCGTGGAGGACAGTTTCCGCGCAACTGCACGGACTGCGTGCCGTAACCTCGCCGATCGCGAAATTGCACATGGATCACCCCAGATGATGTGCAAAATCGCTCGTCGACGGAACTGAAACGCTCCGTAGGTGCGGTCGCGCCAGGATCGCCTCGCGGCGGATTCTTACCTAACTCTCAGAGACACCGCCGTTCTGATGTTTGGTAAGATTAGAGCAGCACCCGGCGGCACGTCCCACTCGGCGATATCGGTCCACTCGACCGAGTGAAACGCGAGGTCGTCGGCGTCGTTCGCCTCGCGGTCGCTGAATATCCCGTATCGTATCCCGGCCAGGTAGCGCTCGACCTGCTCGCGGCGAGACTCGTCGAGGTCACATTCGGCGAGCACCTCGTCGGGCGTCGCGCCGTGGTTCCCGTCAGCGACGTATTTGCCCGCCTACGACGGGAGCGGATCGGTGGCGGTCATGAATTAGTAAGTCTCGACGTCGAGGTCGGCGACACGGGCGAACTCCTCGACGTTTCGGGTGAGAACACGCGAGTCCGCACTCTCGACAGCGGTCGCCGCTATCAGTGAATCAATGTCGCCGATCGGTTCGCCCTGGCCGTCAAGCCTGCGCTGGATAGACAGCGCTCGGCGTGACTCGGTACGACCAGGGGGGAGAACGACCATCGACGCGAGTATCTCGTCGAAACGGGCGTATTCACTCTCACGGAGTCCGATACCCGTCTCATACACTGTGAGCGGTGAAACAGCGACCGGGGTCTCTCCCTCAATGAGATCGGCGAGTGCGTCCTCCGCCGCGTCGAGTTGATCGAGCAGGTCAATCAGAAACGTCGTATCGAGTAACATCTAGTCCTCTTTTCGATCGGCTCACCGAGTGTCCATCCGATCGTTGAACTCCTCGCGGAACTCCCGTGAACGCCTCTTGACGCGCTCCGCTCTCTCCTCGTCGACGAGACCGACCAGCTCGCGGAGCGGTTCGGCGGACCCTCCCCGCGACCGTTCACTGTCAGTCCGCCACCACACGACTCTCCCCGCGGTTTTTCTGCGAGAGACGCGTCCTTTTTCGTGCAACTCTTTGAGCTTTCGCCGGGCGGTCTCACGCGAACACCCGAGCGCGTCGGCGACATCGCCACTCGTGACGACCGGCCCCTCAACCTCGTTGAACACCTCGACCACGGCGGCGAGCGTGACCGACTCGATGAACTCGCCCGAGTCACTTCGGTTGCGGCTCATACCACCACTACGTAACCGACCGGCATAACCCTGTTGGCGTACGCCACGAGATATACACCAATAGGTTTACTCTGGTTTAACCGAATCGTGGTCGATGCTGCGCTGGTGCAATTGCCGAGTTTCGGGTTCAACTGACTGCCGACGGTGATTTATGTCATTTCCGAAACGTGCAAAGCTGAGTCATTAGAGAGATCCGATGTGCAAGATCAAGACCACGCTCTTCCTAATGCGTAACTGTACGGAGTCGTGCTGAGAGGATGGTCGATGGTCCTGAGGCAAAACCTTCATTTGCAAGCTTTTTCTCCCTCCTTTATGACGACGATCGCCGAATTCAGTATTCCGGTTGAAGAGTTTGCGCTCTATGACACGCTCGAACGCCGGCCAGACATGGTCTTTGAGATCGACCGCGTGGTAGCCCACGAGACGACCCACGTGGTGCCGTTCGTCAGGGCAGCGCACGGGGACTTCGAGAAGTTGACCGTGATACTCGAAGACGATCCAAGCGTCGAGGAGGTCGAACTCCTTGGCGAAGTCGAAGACGAAGCCTTCTACCGGATGGTATGGACCGACCGCGCACAGGTCATCGGCTACATGGTTGCCGGACAAGGTGCAACTATCCAAGAGGCCACCGCGAGCGACGGCGAATGGCATCTCCAGGTATTCTTTCCCGATCGGAGTGGACTCTCGGCGACCAGCAACTACGCCCATGAGAGCGGCTTCTCACTCGATGTGAAGCGTATCTATGGACTGGATGATATGGAACAAGCTCAGTATGATCTCACCGAGCAACAGCACGATACTCTCACTACGGCCGTCGAACGGGGCTACTACGATATTCCGCGAGGCATAAACGCCCAAGAGCTTGCCGACGAACTCGGCATCTCTCATCAGGCACTTTCCGAACGATTCCGCCGGGCGACCAAGCATCTCATCACGAGCACACTACTCGTCGACGAGGATGAAGAGAACTGAGACTACGGTGCACAAATTGGGAGTCTCAGTACCTCACAAAGCTCGTCGGTTGACTACTTCTGAGATGTGAGTTCGGTGGAGAAATCGGTGCCGAGCAACTGCTGAGAAGGACGGTTCGGCACCGAGAGCATCAAACCTGTCGTAGTCGGCGGCGGAACGCCGCCGACGCGACGGTGTTGCCACTCGCCGAGCTGGCGTTCTCGGTTGGTGGATTACCGCTCGAAGCGGTCGTCCGGTGGCTTGTTTGCGGGGACGGCGCGCCGCACAGCGAGCGCCGTCTCCGTTGCCCTCCGTACCATTCCGAGGAACTCGTCGAATCTTCCCAAACATTCGACCTTCAAGGAAAATGTCTGGATATATCGTTCAAATAACCACAGCCTTTCGTAATTCCTATCGACCTATAGAGGAGCGCTGTCGCAGAACAGGCTCTTTTGCAGTATGTTCGTTTCTCGAACTCCCTCAAGGGGACAGAGCAGATACAGTTATTGTGTTGACACTCGTATGGGATCTTGTTACGAGGGGAGTTACGATGGCATCCAGTACGAAAACAGTAGAAACGACAACCACGACGCCGCGGACGGGGTTCCGATTCCAAAACGTCGGCCTCTTTCTCCTGATGGCCATCGTGCTCGGCGGCGCGTTCCCCGCGGTCAAGGCCGGACTCGAATTCCTTCCGCCGGTGTTGTTCGCAGCGTTCCGCTTCACTCTCGCTGGTGTGCTCATCCTCGGATACGCCATCGTGACCAGCGACCGCTGGCGGCCACGTACCCGCAACGACTGGACCGCCGTGTTCGCCGCCGGCGTGTTCTCGATGGGTGGCATCGGATTGGCGTTCATCGGCCAACAATTCACGACCGCGGGTATCGCCGCGATCATCTTCAGCCTGAGTCCGATCCTCACACCGATCATCGCGTGGCCGCTGCTGGCGGACGAGCGGCTCTCGCGGCGCGGAATTATCGGGATTCTCGTCGGCTTCGTCGGTGTCGGCATCGTCGTCCAACCGAATCCCGCTGCGTTCGGCTCGACCCTCGTCGGCCAATCGCTGATCCTCTGTGCCACGGTGAGTGTTACGCTGGGAAGCGTCCTCATCCGACGAAGCGGGCCGACGATGTCGGTCGTCGCACTCACGGGCTGGGCGATGTTGATCGGCGCAACGATCCAGTACGGGTTCAGCATCGCGCTCGGTGAGTCACTATCGATGGTTCGGCTCACGCCGACCGCAGTCGTGATTGTGCTCTACCTCGCGGTGGTCGCCAGCGGTATTGGATTCGTCATCTACTACGTCTTGCTCGAACGATTCGGTCCGTTGGAAGTCAATCTGGTGACATACGTTATTCCAGTGGTCGCTACTCTCGTCGGCTGGGCCGTTCTTGGTGAAACGATCACAGCCGCGGCAGTCGTTGGCTTCCTCGTCATCGCTGCCGGATTTGCGTTGCTGAAATACCGGGAACTCGTTGCTGTGATCCCGCACGTTCGAAAAGCAGCGACACGGTGAGTCGTTTAGTGGAATACCAGGGACGATCGATACTCGGTGTCCTGCTGAGAGTTCGACTGGTGTATGACTGCTGTATGACCGACAGGTGTGCGCTGTCTGGTTACTCGGCTTTGCACGTTGGGGATGCAACATATTCAGACGGAAATAGGCGTCCAAAGCATTCTATTGATGCCCAGATCGAGAGCGACCGTGTTGCGAGTCGTGGTTGATCAGTTGGATTTGCTCTGGTCCAGCCAAATCGTAGCCGATACTGCGCTGGTGCAATCACCGAGTTTGGTTCCTAACTGGCTGCCGTACGGTGATTCATATCACCTCCCCAACGTGCAAAGCTGAGTACTGAAATGAACTCGATCGGCGGCTAGATCGCCTCTGACACGCCTGACTCTATTGAGAGACTGGTCGAGCGTCAACGCGAGAATACAGAACGGGAGACTGAGCACGGCTGAGTGAGTTGTTCCGCACTCTAGAGGCTCCGATAGTCCCCGGTCGTTCTGCTGAACTCTTAGCAAGCGGGATTGCAAACCTTTCTTCGATGTTCATAGAGAAGCAACCGAACACCAGCGGAGTAAGGCACGTCCTGAGTCACAGGTGACTGGGTGCCGCAGCAGTTCACGAAGGTTAAGTCGGCAATCGAGATGACCGATATACGCCCTGTATGCAGTACGGCTGCCGAAACCTGTCGCTGATTATGAGTTTCAACAAGGCCAAATCCTCGTGTTCACTCGAATGATTCATATCTCATCATGGTTCTGCTCTCGCAGGTCGTCACTCGACTTGGGAGCCTAGCAGAGGTGACGCCACAAACGATGGAGAACCTCTTCGCCGCTGATCTGGCACACTTGCAAGATATGTACGAGCGCATCAACGATCGCGGGATGAACACGGTAGAGGCGGTCTGGTCCGACTGCGGCGAGTCATTCGCGGTGGAGGTCGGTGTAGGGAGCGATACAGAACGCAGCAGAGAGATGTCGACGACCACCGATGGGAGCCGCAACGACCGAGCGTCAGTGACAACCGACGTGAGAAAGACGCAAGCGGAACGTTGGATGGTAACGCAGGAAATACTGGCTCCCCGACAGCGTGGTTTCGCTCGAAGGAGGAGCCGGCGGACGACCGGCCGAGTTCGTGAGTGATCACCACGTCGTACTCCGCGACGTGTTCGCGGAGGCGCTGGTACTCTCGGTGCGAGGTCGAGGCTTCACTCTCGTCGAGGTCGCAGAACCAGTCGATCTGGTTGCCCTGCTCATCGTACTTCTCGGAGATAGCGCCCCAGGGTTTTGGCTACCCCGGCGAGAACCCGCATAACAAGTCGCTGGAGTCGAGTGAGGAGGCGAGAGGACGTCGTACCATGCGTGCGGACGAATACCCTCATAAGTGATGTTATAGAATCATTGTTCGAGAAACATATATCCTTCCTCCCGACGTGAAACTGACTATTATGACCAGACATCGTGATGTCGTCGTTATCGGCGGCGGGCAGGCGGGGTTGGCAACGAGTTATTATCTGTCGGAAGCGGGGTGTGATCACCTCGTCCTCGAACGGGACCGGGTGGGAGAGCGCTGGCGGAGCGAAAAGTGGGATTCGTTTACGCTGGTGACCCCGAACTGGACGAACGGACTCCCGGGATTCCCCTACGAGGGTGACGATCCGGACGGGTTCCTCTCTCGCGAGGACGTCATCGCGTACCTCGAGGCGTACGTCGACCGCTTCGATCCCCCACTGCAGTGTGGTGTCGAGGTGATGGCGGTTCAGCGGAACGACTCTGGTTTTACCGTCGAGACGACGGACGCCACGTACGAGGCAGCGAACGTCGTGGTGGCGACCGGGACGTTCCAACAGCCCCGCACACCGGCATTCAGTGCCGACGTTCCGTCGTTCGTTCGGCAGGTGCATACGAGCCGATACGGCAATCCGGAGCAGCTACCTTCTGGTGGGGTTCTCGTGGTCGGATCCGGCCAGTCGGGCGCACAGATCGCCACGGAACTCCACGAGAGCGGGCGTGACGTGTACCTCTCGGTCAGTGGAGCTCCGAAAGCACCCCGCCGGTATCGCGGGAAGGACGTCGTCGGGTGGATGGTCGATATGGGTGGGTTCGATGCGCCCGTCGACAGTCTCGACTCGCCCGCGGATCGGTTCGCTCCATCCGTCTACGTTTCGGGGAAAGACGGTGGCCGGGAGATCGACCTTCTCGACCTCGCTGCAGACGGGATGATGCTACTCGGACGGACAGAGGGAATTGAGGGCGGACGTCTCGTCTTTGCGAACGACCTTGAGGAGAACCTTCACAACGCGTATCGATTCTACGCGGGACTCATTGGGCAGATCGATGAACACATCGAAGCCGGGGACATCGACGCCCCCGAACCGGAATTCGTGCCGCCGATTCCCGACGATATCTCGGTCGACAGTCCTCGAGAACTCGACTTGGAGACGGCGAACGTTCGAACCGTTATCTGGGCGACCGGGTACGAGTTCGATTTCAGCTGGGTCGAGCCCGCGACGTTCGACGAATACGGCTATCCCGTTCACGATCGTGGGGTCACCGAGGTGGCCGGCCTGTATTTCGTTGGGCTCCAGTGGTTACACACACAGGGGTCCTCGCTCCTCTTCGGTGTCGGTGACGACGCAAAACACATCACCGAACACGTTCTGAGTCGTCTGGACCGATCTTCTCCCGGCATATAGAGCGGTATTCTACAGTAAGTCTCTCAGACAGACTATCGGGTTGTTCCTCCTCGTTACGCTCCTGTTCGGGACGGGATTCTCGGCAGTAAAGACCGGACTGTCGTTCGTTTCGCCGCTGTTGTTCGCAGCGGCCCAGATTTGCCTCTCGGCCGCTCTACTGTTGGTCTACGCCGGTGCGACGATGGAGTACTGGCATCCCCGTTCTTGGCGAGACTGCGTGGCAGTACTCGCCGGAGGACTGTTCATGATCGGTGGGACGGGCCTCGGGTTCGTCGGCCAGCAGTTCCTCGCCGCCGGCGTGGCAGCCATCATCTTCAGCCTGTCACCCGTCGTCACGGCCGTTCTCGCGTGGATTCTCTTGCCGGCGGAGCGACTGGATGGTCGCGACTACCTCGGTGTTCTTTTCGGTTTCGTCGGGATAGCGGTCGTTATCCGTCCGGATCCGGCGAGCCTTCTCGATCCGGAAGTCGTCGGGAAACTGCTCTTCTTCGCCGGCGTGACCGTCGTCGCGCTCGGGATCGTTCTGGTCCGACGGAGCCAGACTACTATGCCGGTCCCGGCGATAACCGGCTGGGCGATGCTGCTCGGGGGACCGTCTACGTCGTATTCACGATCGCAGTCGGTGAATCAGTCGCGAGCATTCAACCGACACCCCTGTCAGTAGCGATCGTCGTCTATCTCAGCCTCTTCATTGGAGTGTTCGGGTTCGTCACGTACCTCGAACTGATCGGCGAGGTAGGGGCGCTGAAAGCGAGTCTGACGACGCGCCTCACGCCGATTGCTGTCCTTGCTGTCGGATGGTTGTTGCTTGACGAACGGATACAGCCCGTGGCGCTCATCGGCTTCGGAATCATCGTCGCCGGGTTCGTGCTGTTGGAAAGCCGCGACATCACCGCCGAACTCGCCAAGTACCGCAGTCAGTTTCCGTGACCGATCCCGTCCGGTAGTCTCGTCGTGAAGGGAGACGCAGACGGGAAGCGACATCGAGAGCGATGCATCCGGACCCGTCCCCCGCCGAAGGGATAGCGGGCGCTGTTTTCCCTGACCCGTCCCTCTTCCTCGGGGCGCTGTGGGCGGGAGATAGTCTCGGCACGCTACGGTTCGATAGTTCTGCTCCGTAGGGCCGGGATACTGTACTGACTCTCGCGGCTATCGGACGCCTCGGTGGCGGTTGTAGCGGTGGCGATCCATGCACGCGTTGTGAGCGCGACCGGATCACAGAATTCGACCACTCGAGTACCACGAGCCATTCAGCACGCTTGGAACGGCTCGGTCACTCGAAGAAGGAACGACCGTCATGCCATGGATCACACGGCCTCGAGGGTCGTGTGGTAGTTCAGCGGCACTCGGCTGGGATCGTCCCGGACGTGCTCCCGGCGTTACTGAACATGACGTCGACTTCCGTGACGACGATACCGGTTCCGCCGGGACGGCGACAACCGGCACCCGGTGGTCCGTTCAGCCCGTCTCGTTCGCATCCGTGGCGGTCGTCTCCACTCGCTCGATCCCGGTGATGGCGGGTTCGTCATCGATGGTGGCCCGGAGCTCCTCGCCGCCGAGCGGGATCGTCACACGCGCCAGCCACGGATCCTCGGAGACGAGCGTCGTCCGGTTGTCGCTGACACACCAGTCGAACTCCCAGTATGGCGTCTTGATCAGGTCGACGCCGTGGTGGTGATAGAAGCCGATGACCGCCGGCTGAAAGAGCAGCGGTAACCCGATGGCGTGTCCGCTCCATCGGGTGCAATGCTCGCAGTCGTACTTGACTGCATCGCCGTCACTGTGTTCCGCTAATCTACAGAAGAGCGTCCTGACTACTTGTAGAAAGGATCAGCCACCCAAGAGAGTTACAGCCGACGCTTCAAAATAATATCAAAATTCTGTATTTGTTCTAGATGATTTGGCCACTTCTTCTTAGATTGCGAGAGAATAATCGCCAGACATCCACGGTTTCACGCAGTCCCGGAATTGAATGACAATACCTCACATCCAAGCGTATGGGGGATTTGTACACAGATGCGATTCGGAGTAACCACAGAGGTGGTTGGGGATGGAAAACGTCATTCAGTGGACGAAGATCTCCATCACGAGCAGTCAGGGGAGCCATCCGTCCAAGATCGATCTGTTCAGTAGACCGTCTTGGGCGAGACCGATCGTAGCGAGAGGGGGGACGAGCGCATGAGTATCATCGCAACGTACCAGCTCGACCATCCAGAATACCTCCAGATATTCGAACGATTCCCTGCTCTCGAACTCGATGTCGAACAAATCGTTGCCTGCAGTCCCGAGACTCTCTCGGTGACGGTCTGGGCCGAGACAGAGGATCAGGCGGCATTCGAAAGCGAACTCGAGCGTACGAATGCCGTCGAGTCGATCGAGTATCGCGATCACCACGCCGACCGGACGCTCTACCAAATCCGTACGCCGGTCTCGAAAACAACCTACTGGGACTGGACGGGACTCGGCGGTGTGTTGCTCGACTGTACAGCGACGGCCGATGGTGTGACGATGCGGATGCGCTTTCCCGATCGGGAGGCACTCACAACCTATCGAAAATGCTGTCGAGATCAGGGCATCAACTTCACTCTCACCGGCCTCACCAACGGCGATCCAGACATCTCCGCGAACGAACACCCGCTGACATCGGCACAACACGAACTCCTTATAGTAGCCATCGACCGTGGCTATTTCTCGATTCCACGCGAAACCGGTCTTGGCGAGCTCGCGGCAACGTTTGAAATCTCCGATCAGGCGGCATCCGAGCGACTCCGGCGGGGTCTTTCGAACTTGCTTAAGAGCGGATCAGTCAATGCATCATCCACTCCCTCTTCTGGAGAGTTGCGGTGACAGAGTAAGAGGCAACCCGGCTAGCACGGTGGTTGGAAAGTGCTGGCCGGGCTGCCATTGTCCTCTCTATGCTCTATGGTTAAAGAGGTTTGTGAGAAACTGAGTGAACAATACCGAGTTAGATTCGTCGACTGCAAGCAGCGCAATCGGTAAGCGTGTCGCAAGCTTAAGTTCCTCCACTCCATCCTTCGGATGGTGGTTGGACTGTGGCAACTGATGCGGAACAAGAGGCGGTCGAGCTGTTACAGAATCTCGGGCTCAAGGAGTACGAGGCAAAGTGTTTCGTCGCGTTGACGCGCCTTCCATCCGGGACGGCAAAGGATATCAGCGACATCGCAGCCGTCCCCCGAACCCGCGTCTACGACGCCGTCCGGGTTCTCGAATCCGATGGATTAGTCGCGATCCAGCACGGCAATCCGCAGCGATTTCGTGCCCTCTCGGTCGAGGAAGCGGTCGATATCCTCGGCGAGCGCTACACGGACCGTATCGACGACCTCGAACGCACCCTTCACGAGGTTGAACCACACGACGGAGAGGAGACTCGATCCAGCCAGGAGGTCTGGGCGCTTTCAGGGCGTGAGGCGATCGAAGCACGCACCACTCAGATCGTCGCGGAGACGACCAAGGAACTCATCTTCATTGTGGGGGCCGAGACCGCCCTCACCGAGAAATTGTACGACACCCTCGGCGCGACGGCTGAGCGTGATGTTGATGTTCTCGTTGGCGCGGTCTCGTCGGGAGCGCGCGACCGGTTCCGCGATCGTCTTCCCGAGGCGGAGGTGTTCGAGACGGAACTCGACTGGCTCAACGAACCCGAGGAAGAGGACGAACCCTCGATCGGGCTGCTGGTAATGGTCGATCGGAACGTCCTACTCGTGAGCTCCCAAACCGATCACGGATCCGGCGAGCAACCGACTGAATCGGCGGTGTACGGGAGGGGCTTCTCGAACGGACTGGTGGTGATCGCCCGGCGGTTGCTGGCACGCGGACTGCTGGCCGAGCGCGATCCCGCACAGTGAGTCATCCCATCGTGCTGTAACCTCTGCGTACGTATCCCTCTGTGACCGAGACGCTTCGAGGTCGTTCCTTCACACTGGCGAGCGGTGGCTACAGCGGTGTTTACTCGTCGTCCTCACGCTGAAATCGCCAGGTGAAGATCGCCCGCAGCACTACCACGAGGCTGTTGTACTCGCCTGCGCCCCAGATGGCCGTCTCCTCGCTGCCATCGGCCGAATCGGGGAGTAACACACTCACGAGTGCGGTCTGATCGTCGGTGATGAGGAGGCTGCCCGCGGACGCTTCCTCCCAGTCCCAGAGCGTCTCGAACAGCGTCGCCTCGGGAATCCGGTCTTGGACGCGTTGTTGGACCTCTTCGGAGATGCCTGCGAGGCGGATCTCGACGCCGCGCTCGGCCGCGGCCGCCAGCTCGTCGAGATGGTCTTCGGTCAGCAACTCGTCGACGGTCATGTAGACGAGTTCGTCGTCGGTGTCGTCGATGAACTCCAGTGCTCGGCTGGTCACTGCCTTCCGACCAGTGGTGGTCCAGACCCCGAGTTCCTCTCGCCGTGGTTCGGCGGGATCGAGTTGGGTCAGCGCGTCTTCGAGGCGCGCGATGAGGTTTTCGTGGTCGAGCCGGAGCTTTCGGAGGGCGGTTTCGTGGGAGACAGTCGTGAACGTCTGTGGCGTCGAGTGCTGGATGTCGACGAGGCCGCGATCGTGGAGGGATTCGACGGCATCGTAGACACGGGTCCGCGGGACGTGATCGATCTCGGCGACCTCCTTCGCGGTGCCTGTTCCAAGCTGGATAAGGGCGACGAACGTGCTCGCCTCGTACTCGGTGAGCCCCAACTGTTCGAGTTGGGCGACGGCTATCTCTCGTGGCTGCTGTGTGTTTGCCATTGTACCACCGTGGTTTCGCGCGGTAGGGGAGCGGAAAGCAATCGTTCCATGATTCACTCCGAGAGGTCGCTGAAGAGCGCTTCCCAGCACGAGTGACACAATCGACGCTCGATACGCCGATTTTGTGCGGTGTCACTTTCGTCCTGGAGAATTATCATGTGGCGTGGATACGGACTGTCGGCGACATGGTCTCGACAGAGCGGGCACTCGTCCGTGGTTGTGGTCGTGGATTCGTTCCTACTTGTTCGGGCCCATGGAACATCGCTCATTTCGATCACTCCCGAACGAGTATACCCGCTCGGTTGGGCGTACATTATACTCTCTATCGGTATTAGTGTTTTGTGAGAATTTGGGTGACAGCTTCTCACTCATGGAACGTGGTGTGAGGAGTCGCTACGCTCTTACGGAGTGGTTTGCCGGTATCCTCCTGTCTGCTATTGGTATCTACTCCAATGTCTTCATCGCATTATGGCGTGGAAGCAGCCGGGTGGGAGTGCATGATCGACGACAGCCATCGAGATGCTGGGAGAAAGCTGCAGACGATAATCACCGCATCAAATCCAATTTCGCACCTTTCAATACATAGAATCATTCTAATCGATACAATTGACGTCCTCTAAGCAGAAGATGTGCCTGAATTTTCAACAGGTGAGTTAAGATAATAAATCTAAGAGAATATCATTGGAAAGTGTGAGTAAGATGTATCGCCGCGGTCATATTGGCATTGCACTCCTGGCCTACGCATCGATCGCTTACGGCCTCGGGCATAATCAAGCAGCGCCGGGGTAATGTCCAGACCTGTGGCGCTGGCACCTCGTCGGGCGGTGGTGATGGCGACATTTCCGGTCCCACAGCCGACATCCAGCACGGTGTCGTTCGCACTGACGTTCGTCGCCTCGACGAGACGAGCTGCCATGGACAGGAAATGCGGTGCGACGTCCGAATAGGACCCGAGCGTCCACACCCGTTTCACTCGCTCCTCGGGAGACGACACTTCTTGATCCATGGTAACAAACTACGCCACAGGCCAGCATAACACTATGCTCTGAGCGATTCATCCTCTGTATCGGTCTCGTCGGTGGTGGCAGAATTATGGTAACTTCTGTAGGTGATGCTGCATACAGGGTGCCTATGTAGCAACCAGCCCGCCGAAATACTCATCATCTCTGTTGAAAGAACTGCCTCATGGACCCACGGACGTTCCTGCGTGTCGAGGGACTGGCCGCGTTGACAATCGCGCTAAGTGGCTATTTCACGCTCAACGGGCCGATTTGGATGTTGATCGTCCTTGGGCTGGCTCCGGATCTGTCGATGATCGGGTACCTCGTTGGTCCTCGGCTCGGCAGTCTGACCTACAACGTTGTCCATACGTATACGCTGCCGCTTGCTCTCGGTTCCATCGGCTACTGGGGCGACATCCGACTGGCCCTCCTCGTCGCACTGATCTGGATCGGCCATATCGGCGTGGACCGATTCGTCGGCTACGGCCTCAAATTTGAAACCGGATTCAAAGACACGCATCTCTCTACCCAGCCCGCTCCGATTGATAGGTTTACCCAGTCCGATCAGTAGCCGATTTGCTGAATAGATCTTCTGTATCTTGTACGCCGATTTTGGCAGATAGCCGATCTGTGATAGTGGAAAGTACGAAGACTTCAGCGAATCCCTATAGAACATATGCCCGCACCCCATGCTGACTGTTCTATGACATCCTCATAGATGGTTATGAATGAGGAATCAACCCAACTGATCTCTACTTAGACTATCAAAGAAACAACTGAATCCGACGAACGTTTACCCGGAAAGAGTTGATTAGCGGGAGTCCACCACGGATCCATGACAGACGATGCTGGTGGAAGCCAACTCTAACTTCCATTTGGAATGAGTTGATGTGCCAAAATCTCACCACGAGGACACATGGTGGCTCAGGGCCAACTCTAACCCTTCGCGTTGGTCAACAGTAGTTGTCTTATCAGCCAAATATTCGCTCGAACACCTCCATTTCTGCTTTGATCACCTCACTTCTACACACTTCTCTTTGATATATTAGCTCTTTCGGTCGTTTATGACTTGTTGCCAAGCGGTCGGATCAGGGTGGGGTTGGAGGGCGATCGCTGGTAATTCGTCAGAAAGTGGGTGGCATAACTGAAAATCTTGGTATATGGAAGAGAGTCCGGAAAAATATGAACAATTGGGCCGAAATACGTTTAAACTCTGGTATCTAGTCCGATATCGTAGTGATAAACGCATGAACGATGTAAAAGGGAGCGAAGAAAAATACAGTGTTAGTCAGAGTTATCTCGGGCAGAAAAATGGGTTTTTGACATCCACTGCTGAATTGCAAGCGATTCGTTCCGAGGTGGTCACATTCATCCGGGACAACGTCGAGGATACCGCGGTAGTCGCGATGAGTGGGGGGATCGACTCGACGCTGACTGCAGCATTAGCAGTCGAAGCAATCGGCAGTGAAAACGTGATGGCGCTCTCGCTCCCCTGTAAAAAGACGGACGATGAACACACTACCGACGTACAGACGATCGCAGAAGGTCTTGGCGTCGAGTATCACTCGGTTTCGATTCGGCCCCTCCTCGATCTCTTCGAGGACCACATCGCGCCTGCGCTCGATCCCGCCGGCGATCGAGGGTCAATCGGGAACGTGATGGCGCGAATGCGGATGATGTGCGCGTACTACGCATCGAATGTTGGCAATCGACGCGTGCTTGGGACGAGCAATCGATCGGAGCTACTGCTTGGATACTTCACAAAACACGGAGATGGTGCAGCGGATCTGTATCCATTGGGTGAGTTCTACAAGACTGAGGTTCACGCCCTCGCGGATTTCATTGGGCTTCCGCAGCGAATCGTCCACAAAGAGCCGACTGCGGGCCTTTGGACCGGCCAGACTGACGAAGCTGATCTCGGTGCATCATACGATGTACTCGATCCAATTCTTCGATCGTTCGTCGATGAAGACGCGGATGCCACGACTATTGCCGACGAGGTGGATGTCCCCCAACAGTTCGTTGAGGATATTATCAAACGGTATTACGATAACCGGCACAAGCGTTCCATGGCCTCGACGCTTGAACTCAAAGATCGAGAATCCAGCGTATCCACCTGATCTCTTCAGTACGTTGTCTGGATTCTGGCGGTCGCTCAATCCGCGTCAGATACGATCCTGTAGCCAGAAAACATCTGGTGCGACTTGAGGTGCAAGATACGCGCTCTGTATCTTGCACGCCGTTTCTGACAGCCAGTGAGAGATATGCTATGAGAATGTATGGGAACTCCTGCTAAACACTATAGCACCGACGGGCCGTGACGACGGACTCACGTCGCCCGCCGCTCGGTTTACTCCTCGATGTCGACAACGGACAGCGTCTCGTCGAGTTCGACCCGGATCCGGTCGCCATCGATCTCGATCACCACGGCGACGTGTGGCGGCTCGTCCGAGAGCACCGTCACCGCCGTTCTGCCGAGGTTCAGTCGCTGGACGAGCGTTTCGAAGTCGTCGATGTCGTGTTGCAACGCGAGCCCGTGATCGTGGTAGAACCCGACGACTGCGGGGTGGTACTTCGCGATACTGCCGGCCGTCGACTGGGCTCCTTCCTTGCAGACGGGACAGCGGAGACGGGCGACGACGCGTTCGCGGTGTCCGCAGCTCGGACACGTTCCATCGGGGCCGTGATCGTCGCACACGTCGAGAGTTCGCTCGACCGGCCCCGAGCAGATCGGACAGACGCCCTCGATCATGCTGTACAGCTTCCTGAAGGTGCTCACCCACGCTGCGGTGTAGATCTCGTTCGGTGATCGGCCGCTGACGCCGGCGGGTTCGAGCGAGAACTTCCCGAGATGACCGTGTGAGCGGTCGCCCGGTTCCGTCCACAGCCCGTCGCAGTCGGTACAGAGGATGTAGAGGTAGTCTCCTTCGTACAGGATTTCGACGGCCCCACCGCAGAGGGTGCAGGTGGTGTCGACGCGGGCTGGGCCGAGATCGGGCTCTTCGATGCCCGCGCCCGCGAGCACCGTCTGGACGAACCTGAGCCCCATCTCGCTGAGTTCGTATCCCTCGTCGGTCGCGTCGACGAACTGACCGTCGAGCCTGTCGAGATGGTAGCTGAACTGGCCGCTGTCGCCAGTGCCAACGCGGGCGTACAGCTCCGAGAACCGCAGTCCGGTCTCCGCCTCGAACGGTTCGTACTCCTCCCAGAGCGCCACTAGGATCGCCAGCCGTGTCTCGTCGCTCAACAGCTCGAACGCGTCGATCGCTCGCTCCTCCGCGGAGAGTGCCGACAGGGGTGATTTGGTGGCGGCAGACCTGGTCATGACGGTCCGTAGCTCACCGGTGGGGCGGGGTAAATGGTCGGATCGGGTGCGGCGACTCGCTCCTACCGCTCCTCGACGTGACGAACTGTGACGGCGACGCCGCGGGTGCCCTCGGCCATCGCGGAGCCGTGCATCGCCGCGCGGCCGACCGCGAACGCCCTCGGCCCCTCGACGACCACCTCGTCGCCGACCCGGATCGCGTCGTCGGCGTCGACGATTCCCGGTGCGAGCACGCTACCGTGCGGGACGAACCCGTCGATCGTCACTCGTTTCGTGGGGGCATCGCTCTCGACCCACCGGCGGGCACCCGCGAGCGTCAGGGCGAGCGTGCCGTACTGCGGCACCATCGTCGCGAGGTGGTCGTCACCCCTTCGAACCCGGAGTTTGGGGTAGAAGCTCTCCGTAGTGATCGACTCGAACAGTGCGTCGCCCGCTCGCGGTCCGAACTGGTAATCCGCGATCGCCCGGACGGTGTTGTGCTGGCGCTCGCGCTTCGCATACTTGAGTTCGCCGTCGAGCGCGTCGTCGAGCGCCGCGAGCGAGTCCGTTGTGGTCGGATGGTCGGCGACGGTGTACGTAAACTCGATTCCGAGCGCATCCTCCACGCGCTCGGTGATCGGTCGGTAGTCCGCGGGAACGTGGGCGATAACTCGGGAGTACTCGTTGCGTTCGAGATAGGCTTCGAGCACGCTCGCCACGAACTCGCGCTCCCCGGCGGTCCACTCGCCCGTCACGACCGAGTCGTAGTGCTGGGCCGGGTAGGTGCATTCGAGCTCCTGGGGCACGACACCGATCGGGGAGGTCATCGAGACCGTGTGTGCTCGGAACCCGATGGCGCTGTGGAACTGTTCGTGACTTTGGGACTCGCTGTAGGGTTTCGTCGCCGAGCACGGGACGAGGACGAGAGGATTGTCGAATCGATTGTGGTACCGCGTCGTGACCCGCTCGGCGAAGCGCTGAATTTCGGCCCGCCGGAGGGTCTCCTCGCTCGCAGCTAACAGTTCGGAGCGTCGGAGCACCGGCGTGCGCTCTTCGAGATACGCGTATTCCTGGTCGAACTGTCTGAGTGCCGCCGTCAGCCACCCCTCGTGGCGAGCCTGCCCTTCGAGGTAATCCCGGAGCCGTCCTCGACGGATCCGTTCGCGAACGGTCGACAGTTCGGCTTCGAGGACGGTCGCGTTGTGTGTCGCACAGTCCTCGCGATCGAACTCGTCCCGCTCTATCTGGCAGGCCGGACAGGCACACGGCAGTTCGGTGAGATCCTCGAGGAACCGCTCGCCGTCGGTAGTGAGATACTTGCCCTGGGTTCCCTTCACGACAGCGCGATCGCTGTCGAGGAGATCGACGCCAGCATACGCGAGCAGCGCGGCGTTCGCGGGCGTCGCCACCCCCGGAAGATAGAGCGCCGTATCGTCGGGGATCGCCTTTCGTACCCCGACGATCGCCTCCACGAACGCGCTGGCGTGGCCGACGACTCCCTGGGCGTCCGAGAGGGCGTAGGCGTCAGTGCCATGGTCGGCCGCTGTTGCCGTCGAGACGACCGCAGCGCTCGGCGCGTCGATGTTGGGGTGTTCGGGGGCGAACGCTCCCGCGACCTCGTCGGGGGTGCCCGCTGGGAGCGCGCGATGCGGAAGAACAGTCAGACGACCGGGATCGCCGGTCGGTGCTTCGCGATCTTCAGGCCAGAGGCTCCCTGCATCCGCGAGCACGTCACCACAGAGTGCGGGTGTAGTGAGCGAATCGGCGAGGCGCACCTCCCCGATCCGGGCCGCCCCGTCGCGGTCGTGGATCTCGAAGAACTCGGTCATTGGTCCGTTTCGCCCGCCGCGTCGTATTCGTCCATCGATTCGAGCGGCACCACCGAAACGCGCTCGGGAACCCGTTCGAGCGCACTCGTCGGCCACTCCCGGTGAGCGAGCGTGAACTCGACATCGGGGTTCGATTCTACCAGTTGGACGACTCCTTCGGCGGCTGCCTCGTAAGACTCGCGGCCGGTCCGCTCGGGTACCTCGGCGGTGAGCGGGTACGTCTCCGAGAGATGTCGCGGGAACGGGCCGAACGGTGGCACGATCCGCCACGATTCGTCGTATGAGCTGTTCTCGCCACCCGCGGTGAGCAGGACGTGACCCTCGAGAGCCAGCCGCGCGAGGCGGTCGTGGTGGCGGCGGACCTCGGGCCGCCGAGCGCTCTCGGTCGAGAGGTGAAAGAACGCGTCCTTCGAGACCGGATCCGAGCGCTCCAGCCGATCGGCGTGATCGAGCAGCGCGCGATACCCGTCGAGCATCGCCGGGTGGCCTCGTGCACGTGCCTCGACCAGTTCGAGGAGGTTCCCGCGGCGGATCGCTTGCTTGATCCGGCGGAGTTCGCCGAAGCTCACATAGAGGTTGTGCTCGGCGAGATGTCGTTCCCGCTCGTCGTCGCCGAGATCACGAAGGTCGTCTGGCGTGTGCGCGACACAGATCGGACACTCACAGGGGAGGTAGTCGAGTTCTCCAAGCTGTTCGGTGCCGCGTACCGTGAGATAGCGATCGTCGCGGGCGTAGAGCGCGTACGCCGCCGAGTCGAACAGGTCACAGCCCGCCGCGACCGCGAGCGCGAACATCATCGGGTGGCCCGCGCCGAACAGGTGCACGGGTTTGTCGGCACCGAGCCCGCGTTTCGCCGCGGTGACGATCTCGACCACGTCGTCGTAGCGGTAGGCGTTCAACAGCGGGACCGCCGCGCCGACCGGGAACACGTCGAGGCCCGTGTCGCGGGCGTGTCGCCCCGCGTCCTCACGGAGATCGGGGTACGTCGACCCTTGGACCGGGGCGTTCACGAGCATCTCGCCGGTCTCGACCTCCCGAGCGCGTTCGAGTCGGTTCTGGGTCGTCGAAAGCTCGCGCTCCGCCTGGTCCCGCCCCGCATCGGGCGGTGTCGGGATGTCGATCGGGGTGCCGATGTCCGAACCGATCTCGTACTGGAAGTCGAGAATTTCGGGCGTCGTGACGTCGATCTCGCCGTATTCGGCGAGCTGAAAGGAACCGGAATCGGTCATGATCGCCCCCGAGAAATCGAGGAGATCGTGGAGTCCCATCGACAGCGCAGCCTCGCGGAGATCCTCGCTCTGTGAGAGGATATACCCGTTCGTGATCAGGATCTCCGCACCGAACTCCTCTTCCAGCCGTGACGGGGCGATCGTCTGCACGTGGGGGTTGACGACCGGCATCAGCGCGGGCGTCTCAACCGTCACGCCCGAACGCGGCACGGCGAGTTCGCCGATCCGTCCCGCGGCGTCCGCCGTCCGCTGCTCGAAAAATCCACTCATTCCTGTTTAAAACCGCCGGCGCGCGCCTAAGGATTGCGTTCTCCGTACCAGCGGCTGTCGAAGTGGTTGTAGTCGCCGTCGCTATTGAACACGATTCGATCGCTCTCATCGCTATCGTGCCCGCTACTGATGCCGACACAAATGAGAACCGCAGGCCACACCCTCCCCAGCCGATTCCTTCGCGTCGCTCACTCCGTTCGCTCCAATCAGTCATCCCTCGCGCGAGTCGCGCCCCCGGCGCTCCCGCGCGCCAACTGCAATTCCCGGTCCCGAGATCGCGCTTCTCGCCTCAATCCTCGGCGAACCGTTCGTAATAGAGCAGACAGAGTGCGGTGCGGCCGTCACGGAGTTCGCCGGCGGCGAGCGCGTCCAGGAGAGCGTCACGGGTCGTCGTCTCGACACGGATCGACTCGTCGTCGTCGAGACGCTGTTCGCCCGCCGGTCGACAGCCCCGCGCGACGAAGTGGTGATGGACCGAGTTCGCGAGACCGTTGAGTGGCTCGACAGTTGTGAGTGGATCGAGCGTGTCGGCCACGTAGCCTGTTTCCTCTTCGAGTTCGCGCCGTGCGGCAGTCGCGAGATCGTCGTCTCCTGGTTCGACGGTACCCGCAGGGAATCCCCGATTCACCCGACCGACGGCCTCGCGCCACTCCTCGATCACCACCACCTGATCGTCGGTCGTCAGCGCAATCACCACGACTGCGGCGGGCTCGTCGACGTAATCGAAGTCAGTCTCGGTGCCGTCGGGGAGTTCGACGGTCTCGTTGACGATATCGAATCCCGGACACGAGTACGCGATGTCGGCGTCGCGGGTCGCCCACGCGAGCGGATCGTCCATGCACTCTCGACTTTCGAGCCGAGAATAAGCGTTGTCGTCGCCCCCGATCAGTCGTCGTCGGCCGCTTCGGACGGCGCGCCCATCGCCCCCGCGACGTCCTCGCGCTCGACGCCGTCGAATTCGAGTACGAACTCGGGACCGAACGCCGATGCCGGGGTCTGGAAACCGGGCGCGACCTCGCCGGCCGCCACCCGCCGTGCGGACTCGGCGGCGGTCCGTGCGGTCAGATCGTACGTATCGGGGGTTTCGAGCCGTGCGGCGATCCGCTTGCCCTCGTCGTTCTCGACCTCGCCCCACACGCGGGTGGTGCTCCGTGCGCGCTCGGCGGCGGTCGGCCCCGAGACGGTCGCGTCGATCACCGCTTTCAGCACCCGCTGGACCGACGCCGAACCGAACACGGGCGTGAGCGCGCTGGATCGGCGCAGCATCGCGACCGCGAGCCGCGGCACGGTGGCGTAGGTCTCGACGTTCGGAATACCCGTGGTGTAGTACGCCGTCGCGACGTCGCCCCACGGGATCGTCACCGCGGGCTTCGGCCCCACGCCGAGGTCGATCCGACGGGTCTTCCACGCCGGCGGCACGGTCCGGATCTCGCCGTCGATCCGCGCCGCACCCGACTGCGAGAGCCCCTCCACGATGGATTTCAGGGTTCCCGGTGAGAACGTCCCCATACTGTCGATCGCGAGTCTGAGCTGTGTCGACGACGGAAGCCGGCTTTCGAGGTAAGCCGCGAGGCAGTCGGTGGGCACGACATCGAAACCCACTCCCGGAAGCAGGGTCACGTCGGCCTTCTCGGCCTCGCGGTCGCGCTCGGCGAGGGCTTCGAAGGCGGCGATCTCGCCGGTGATGTCGAGGTAGTCGGTGCCAGTACGGAGACACGCCTCGACCATCGGCTCCGCCGTCGCCGAGAACGGCCCCGCGCAGTTCAACACCGCGTCGAACTCGTCGAGATGGCCCTCGATCACGTCTGGATGGTCGAGGCTGAACACGCGGTGATCGAGGTCACGGTCGGTGGCCTGGCGCTCGACCGGCTCCGCACGCCGACCCGCGAGCGTGGGTGAGAGTCCCTCCTCGGTGGCTGTCTCGACGATCAACGCGCCGGTATACCCGTACGACCCGTAGATCAACAGCTCGTCGGTCATGATTCCCCTATCGGACGGCGACAATAAAACTCACGCGGCCGGCTCAGTCGTACTCGTAGAACCCGCGGCCCGTCTTCTTCCCAAGATCACCTGCCTCGACCTTGCGCTTCAGAAGGTACGCTGGCGTGTACCGGTCACCGAGTTCGTCGTGGAGCGTCTCGGTGGCATCGAGACAGATGTCGAGACCGATGTGGTCGGCGAGTTCGAGGGGGCCCATCGGCACGTTCGTTCCGAGTTTCATCCCGCGGTCGATGTCTTCCTTCGTCGCAACGCCCTCGTCGAGAGTTCGAATGCCCTCGTTGATCCACGGCATCAGGATCCGATTCGAGACGAACCCCGGCTTATCGTCGGACTCCCACGTTTCCTTGCCGAGCTCCTCGGCGAAGTCGTGGGCCAGCGCGGTCGTCTTCTCGCCTGTGCGCTCGCCGACGACGATCTCGACGCCGTCCATCACGGGCACGGGGTTCATGAAGTGGACGCCGACGACGAGTTCCTGCCGGCTGGTCGCGCTCGCGATCGACGTGACAGAGAGCGTGCTGGTGTTTGTCGCGAGCACCACGTCGTCGGGGATCGTTTCGTCGAGATCGGCGAAGATCTCCTGTTTGATCTCCATCTCCTCGACTGCGGCCTCAACCACGAGATCGCAGTCCGCGAGATCGTCGAGGTCCGTGGTCCCGGTAATCCGCTCGCGGGTCGCCGCCGCCTCGTCCTCGGTAAGCTTATTGCCGTCGACGAGGCGACCGAGACTGCTATCGATCGCGTCGAACCCGCGATCGACGAACTCCTGCTCGATGTCGCGCATCACCACGTCGTACCCGGCGGTCGCGGCGACCTGGGCGATGCCGTTGCCCATCGTTCCTGCGCCGACGACGCCCACCCGCTCGACCGAATCGAGTTCGCGCATACGCCCGGTCCGGGCGGCCCGCTCCTAAGCCTGCTGGACCGCTGCTCGCTCCTCAGGTGAGGGCGAATAAACAGCGGAAGTTCTCATCACCTCAAAAAGCATGGAACACACGGTTAGATGTCCGCCTCTACAGTCAACGAAACCAGAGCGAAACAGTGAATTCTCCGCTCAAGCGAAAATACGATGTATTCGTGAGATCACACCATTGGTGGAATCAGTTTCACGAACACCCTTGCGTGTCTCGTTTACGATCTTAACCGGATCCTCTAACGATCGGTAGTGAGAAAGGTTATGTACTTCGACAGGAGTTAGACAATGTGATTGAACATACACGAGCAAACTTTCTTTTCAGCCTTCGTCGAGCGGTATTCGCCTATTCCCTTGCGTTACTCGTATTTCTTAGTGATATGTGGATCATTCATGGTTTGGGAATCAACACACCTGAAGAACTCTTGACTCAGACACTTATTCACGGAACTGGTTTGTACCTCGGCTTCACTCTCATGGCCCTATTTGATAGGTCAACTGAAACCCCCAACTAAGCAGTACGCGCAGTGAACAGTAGTTTCGCGAGATCAGGTATCTACGGAAGAGGGATTTGATAGAGCCGGACAAACAGCGAAATGGGGCGGGCTACGCGGCGTGCAGCCGATCGAGTGCCTCGACCATCGCCTCGACGCTCGCGCGGGTGATGTCGGCGTCGCTCGCGGCGACCGACACCGTCCGGCCGTCACGAGTCATCTCGACTTCGACCGTGACGACCGCGTCGGTCCCGCCGGTGATCGCGTCGACGTGATATGAGTCGAGCGTCGCATCACCGCTGGGGCCGAGCGCCTCTCGGACGGCCCCGACTGCGGCGTCGACGGGGCCGCTGCCGGTGCCGCTCGCGGTGCGCTCGTCGCCGTTGATCCGGAGTCGGACGCTCGCGGTCGGTGTCCCGCTGCCGCTTGCGGCCGTGAGGTCGAGGAGTTCGACCCGACGCTCGCGCTCGCGGCCCTGGACCGTCTCTGCGATCGCGAGCACGTCGGCGTCGGTCACGCGCTTGCCCTCGCCGAGATCGGTGACTCGATCGGTGATCTCAGCGAGTTCGTCGTCGGTCACTTGGACGTCGTGTTCTTCGAGCGCCGCTGCGACGCCTGCCCGGCCGGCGTGCTTGCCGAGGACGAGCCGACGCTCGCGACCCACGGTCTCCGGGGGGTAGGGCTCATACATCGCCTCATCCTTCAGCGTGCCGTCGGTGTGAATGCCCGATTCGTGGGTGAACGCGTTCTCGCCGACCACCGCCTTGTTCGAAGCGAGTGGAACTCCGGTGGCGTCGGCGACGGTTCTGGCGAGGTCGTAGAGGAGGGTGGTGTCGACGGTCTCGACCCCATATCCGTGGGCGATCGCGATCGCGACTTCTTCGAGGGCGACGTTACCCGCACGCTCGCCGACCCCGTTCACGGTCGCGTGGACGAGGTCCGCGCCGGCCGCCACGCTCGCGAGCGCGTTCGTCACCCCCAACCCGAGGTCGTCGTGGGTGTGGGTGCTTGTCGGGCCGCACTCGGCGAGCGTCGAGACCACCTCGACCGTTCGCTCGGGCGTTGCGTGCCCAACGGTATCACAGTAACACACACGATCCGCACCGGCCTCGAACCCCCGGCGAGCGAGCCGCGAAAGGAAGTCGATGTCGGCGCGACTCCCGTCCTCGCCGAGAAGTTCGACCCAGAGGCCGTGATCGCGGGCGTACTCGACGAGCTCGACCGTGTCTGCGAGCACGTCCTCGCGGGTCGAGCCGACCTTCCCCTCGATGTGGCGGTCGCTCGCGGGCACGACGAGGTTGATCCCGTCGACGTCACAGTCGAGCGCGAGGTCGACGTCGCGGCGGACCCCACGACAGAAACTCGTCACTCGGGCGTCGAGGTTCGCCTCCGTAACTCGTGAGATCGCCTCGCGCTCGCCCGCACCGGTGCAGGCGCTGCCGGCCTCGATGACCGACACGCCGGCCCGGTCGAGCCGCCGCGCGATATCGACCTTCTCGGTGGGTGCGAGCGAGACTCCTGGGGCCTGTTCGCCGTCACGGAGTGTGGTATCGAGAAACTGTACGTCAGTGTCGGAGAGCGGAGTGGTTTCGGGGAGGCCCCCGAATAAATCGGTCACTGGTCATGATAGCCACTCGCACCGCCGCGCGGCAGGGTCTTAAAGAGGTGCCTTCTGGCAGATGTTGCTGTCCGATCCGTTCGTCGCTGTCTGCCGAGGGTTGAAGCCACCATCGACCGATGTATGAACATGGAAAGGACGCCCGCCGGCACGTCGGTCGGCGTCGACGACCCCTACGCGTTCGTCGAGCGGTGCGACCATCTCACCGACGATGGCCGGTGTCGATACGCCCTCGAACACGCTGAACACGATCCGTCGTTCGCCGCCGAGCGCCGAGCCGACGATTGCCGGTGTCCGGCGGCCGATCCCGCCGGTGAGTGGACGTGGCGGGACTGCCCCCACTTCCGGGCGCGAAACCGGTCGCGAGAGTGTGTTCGATGTGGACTCGACGAGCGTCGGATGGCCCACTCCGAGGAGCGCCCGCTGCTCGAAGAACATCACCTCTCGTACGCCGACATCGACGACGGCGCGGACCACGGCGACGACGGCTCAGCCGACGAGCCGAACCACGAGATCACGGTCTACCTCTGTCGGTGGTGTCACGCCAAGATCCACAACTCGTGGGCGCGGCTCGGCGACGACGCCAGTCCTGATCCTGAGGCAATCGCCGCACGTGAGGGACGACGGAGCCGCGAACAGGACGAACTCGGCTTTTCGTCGGCGGCCGAGCGATACGGCGACGAGTGAACCTGACGACCGACGAGCCGACACTAACTGTCGGGATGCGGCCCCGACGATCCGATCCGCCGAGCGAGGACGGCAGAGCCCTTACTTCTGTCCCGTCCGACGAAAGCGCATGAGTCGTTCGACGCCCCACCTCGGCCACGTCCATCTCAAGATCCGCGACGTCGAGCGTTCGGTCGCGTTCTACACCGACGTGTTCGATCTCGACGTGAACGATCGCCACGGCCCGTTCGCCTTCCTCTCCTTCGGCGACCATCACCACGACGTCGCCGTCCAAGAAATCGGGGCCGACGCGGCCGGATCGGGACCAGGCGTCGGCCTCTACCACGCCGCGTTCGAGGTCGAGAGCCGCGAGGCACTCCGACGGATCCACGAAACGCTCGACGAACGCGGCGTCCGGGTCGACCCGATCGACCACGGCATCAGCGAGGCGTTGTACTTCGATGATCCGGACGGTAACGGGCTCGAAGTCTATCGCGACACTCGGGTAGAGAACGATCACACCGAGTGGCAGGGGATGAACGAACCGTTCGATCCGATGGCATTGTGAGCGATCGAGAAGTGGACGGGACGACGAGCTGGCGGTTGAAAACGAACCGTCTCAGGGCCAGAGGCCACGCGCTTCGTGGGCCTCTGCCAGCCGGCGGAGCGCGACGATGTAGGCGGCATCGCGCCACGTCGCGTCGTGATCGTCGAACGCCGCGCGGACGTCCTCCCACGCGGTCAGCATCTCGGCTTCGAGTTCCTCGTTGACCTCCTCCAGCGACCACGCTCGGCGGTTGATGTCCTGGAGCCACTCGAAATAGGAGACCGTAACGCCGCCGGCGTTCGCGAGGATGTCGGGAACGACCGGAACGCCGCGCTCCTCGAAGATTTCGTCCGCCGCGGTCGTCGTCGGACCGTTCGCGCCTTCGACCACGATGTCGGCCCGCACGTCGCCGGCGTTCGCTTCGGTCAGGACGTTACCGATCGCCGCCGGGATCAGGACGTCGACGTCGAGTTCGAGGAGGTCGGCGTTCGTGATCGCCTCGGCCCCGGGATAGCCGGTGACGGCCTCTGGCTGTTCCTCGTGCGAACGCACGTCGCTGGTGTCGAGGCCGTCAGGGTCGTAGATCGCGCCGTTGACGTCCGAGACCGCGACGACCGAGGCTCCCCAATCGTCGAGCTGGCGGGCGGCGTTCGCACCCACGCTACCGAACCCCTGGACCGCGACCGTGGTCTCGGCCAGTGGTCGATCGTAGTACTTGCACACCTCGCGCGCGACGATCGCGACGCTCTGGCCAGGAGCCTCCTCGCGGCCGTAGCTCCCGCCGACGACGGGCGGTTTGCCGGTGACGACGCCAGGGATGGTCTCACCCTCCTGCATCGAGTAAGCGTCCATGAACCACGCCATCGTCTCGGCGTCGGTGCCCATGTCGGGGGCCGGGATATCGCGGGTCGGTCCGATGACGTTCCGGAGCTCCTGGGCGAATCGCCGGGTGAGCCGCTCCTTCTCCTCGCCGGAGAGCGATTTCGGATCGACCACGATCCCGCCCTTCGCGCCGCCGAAGGGGAGATCCATCACCGCACACTTCCACGTCATCCACATCGAGAGCCCCACGCACTCCTCGTCGGTGACGCCGGGGTGATAGCGAAGGCCGCCCTTGTAGGGGCCGCGAACGCTGTCGTGCTGGGCGCGGTAGCCCGTAAAGACCTCGACGGTACCGTTGTCACGCTCCATCGGTACCGACACCCGGTGAACCTGGGTCGGGTTCGATAGTCTGGTGACGACGTTCCGATCGATATCGAGCTGTGCGGCCGCGCGCTCTAACTGGCGCTCGGCGGTCTCACGCGCCGATTCCGGCTCTTCTTCCTCCTCACTCTCGTCGGTCTCGGCGGTTGCTGCCGCCATCTCAGCGATCCCCTCGCCAGTAGCTGTCGGCTGCTGTGCGCGCCGCGGTGCTGTCGGCAGTCTGCATTGGCTCGGCTCACGGGCTGCATCTTAATAATACTGATGCTATTACGACATACCTGTGCATACTATTCAATATAAGGTTCACGTGACGACGTGTCGCTCCCGCTGTTCGGGCGGTTTCAGGGAGCTTTTAGGCGACTCCCACCAATAGCCAGCAATGACACGAATCGTCGTCGTCGACAACCACGGCCAGTTCACTCACCTCGAAGGCCGGGCGTTGCGCGACATCGGCGTCGAGACCGCAATCGTCGACAACACCACCGCACCCGACGAGATCGACGCCGACGGACTGGTGCTCTCTGGTGGCCCCTCGATCGACGAGAGCGGTCGATGTGACGAGTATCTCGATCTCGGCGTCCCGGTTCTCGGCATCTGTCTCGGAATGCAGGTCATCGCGGACGAACTCGGTGGAGCCGTCGGTGCCGGCGACTACGGTGGCTACGCCGACGTCACGGTCGACATCGACGATTCCGACGATCCACTTGTGGGGTCGCTCGCGCCAGAAACCCGTGTCTGGGCGAGCCACGCCGACGAGGTGGTCGAACTTCCTGAAGGATTCGTCCGCACGGGCAGCAGCGATGTCTGTGACATCGAGTCGATGAGCGATCCCGACCGTGGGCTCTACGGCGTCCAGTGGCATCCCGAGGTCGCCCACACTGCGGAGGGTGAGGCGGTCTTCGAGAACTTCCGGGCTATCTGTGAGTCCTAACCTGCCGGCGAGTAGTGGGGTTTTACCTGCTCGCGCGCGGTGTCGTCGCCAATGACGGCGACTCAGGGCGATCTCGCGGCGCTCTCGCGGTACGTGTTCCGCGCACCGCGGTGGTACGCGAGTCTGGGGTTCGCGCTGGTGGTCGCCGCGCTCGCAGGTGTCGTAGCGTTCGACTCGCGGTTCGTCCTCGAGGACGCGTGGCAAGGGGTGTTCTTCATCGGGGTTCCGACCGTCGTGGCGGCGGTGCTCACGCCGCCGGTCGACCGCCGACTCGGTGGGCAGCTCACACCGAACCGAGCCTCCCTGCTTGCGCTCGTGTGCGAACTCCTCCTCGTCGTCGTACTCGTCGTGGCGGGGCTCGTCGTGCTGCTCACGCCGCTCGGGCAGGGGTTCGTCTTCGACGCGCTGACCATCGGGCTGGCGGCAGTGTTCGCGCTCCGCTTGCTCGCCGTAATGGCGATCTCGCGCAAATCGTTGCTCGCCGCGAGCGTTCCCGCGAGCATCCAGACCGCGACGGTCGCGCTCCTCGTGTTCGTCTACAGCGGCACGATGCGGTACGTCGAGGTCGGCGGCCCGCTGGTACGCTCGTTTCTCTCCCGGCCGACGCGTGGCCCCGCGGAGTTCCAGGCGGTCGAACCGCTCGACTTCGCGCTCCTCGGGGTGACCTGCGTGCTGTATGCGGTCGGGGTCAGAGTGTTCGTCGCCGCGATCGACCGGCCGTGGCGACGGAGCCTCGGCGTGAGCGTCCTCGATTTCCTCCGTGGGTTCATCGGCCATATCGCCGAGGGAACGAGAGAGTTGGAGGCGTTCTTCGAGTCGCTCGGCGAGGAGGCGATCGTCCCCGTCTCGGTGCTCTCGGCCCGCCGGTCCGACGGCACCGAGAAAGCCCGCTTCGTCCTCCCGATGATCCATCCCGGCCCGATGGGCGAGATCGGCGGGGGCAACCTTCCCGAGCGAGTCGCCGAGAGCGCCGACGGACTCGGCTTCCCGCCACACGCAACTGCCGGTCACGACTTCAATCTCGTGACCGAGCGCGAGGTCGATACGGTGCTCGACGCGGTTTCACGTGCACACGAGCGCATCGAGTACACCGAGACCGCGACCCCGAGTCGGCGCACGACCGTCGGTGAGGCCACCGTGACCGGCCACGCTATCGGCGACAGCGCGCTGCTCGTGGCGACGTACGCCCCGGGATTCGCCGACGACATCGACTACTCCGTGGGGCTCTCGGCGGCCGCGGAGGCACGGACTCGTGGACTCGCCGACGTGCTACTTGCCGATGCGCACAACTCCAACAACGGGCTCGACGGGCCGGATCTCGGGCACGTGGTTCCCGGCAGCCAGCGCTCGTTCGACCTGATGGAAGCCACTGGCGCGGTTGCCGACGATCTCGCCGACGCACCCCAAGCAACCCTCAAGCTCGGGGTTGCGTGGGATGAGACGCCGTGGGAGCCCACCGACGGCATCGGTCCGCTCGGTATCCGGGTCGCAGTGTTCGACGTCGGCGGCGACACCACTGCCTACGTGCTCGTCGACGGCAACAACATGGAACCCGGCCTCCGCGATGCGATCGTCGACTCTCTACCTGTGGACACCGCCGAGGTGCTCACGACCGACACCCACGTGGTGAACACCGTCGACTCGACCAACCAGGTCGGCGGCGCGATCGACGGCGACGAACTCACGGCACGAATCGTAGCCCTCGTCGAGGAGGCACGCGCGGACTGCGAACCCGTCGCAGCCGGGATGGCGACCGAACGCGCCCGCGTCACGGTGTTCGGCAACGACCGGACCGAGGCGCTCGCCAGCCACGCCAACGCCATGATCGGGATGGGTGGCGCGCTCGCGGCCGCCCTCATCCTCGCGCTGATGGCGGTGAGTGTCCTGCTGTTTTTCCTCGCCTGAACCTTTTTACTGCGGGGGGATGCGCTCCCTCGCGTTGCTCGGTCGCCCACCCCCGCTTGCAAAAACGTTCATGAAAAACCCCCGCTCGCGCCTTCGGCGCTCGCGGTAGAGCTACTGGCGCTTTCCGCGCCGCGACCGCCACCGTACAGCACCGCCGAAGCCCTCGGCCGCGAGGTGCGAGTGAAGCGAGCACCTCGGAACGAGCGAGCGGCGAAGCCGCGAGCACCTCGCCCTTCATCCACCAGGAGAGCTTGCTCTCTTGAGCCTCAGCTCACGATGTTCGTCGAGACGCCAGGAACCGCCACTGCACCGCAAACCGCGGCGCGACCCGCTACCGCGCCGTAACCCCACCGCGACCCGTCACTCGTCGGCGAACAGCTCATCGACCGCCGACTCCGCCGCCTGGATCGCCTCCTCGACGACCGCTTCGGGGTCGGGGTCTGCGTCGTCGGGTGGGTTGAGATAGATGTCGATGTCGAGGATACCGTCCTCGAACCCCACGGTGATGTCGAGATCACGGACTGCCGATCGCTTGTACCGCGAGAAAATCATTCCTTCGGCGGCCTCGCTGGCCGTCGCTACGACCTCGTCGTCGGTCGGCATCTACCCGCCCGCACCGGGACCGCCGGGGCCCATGCCGCCCGCCGGGCCGGGACCGCCACCGCCGCCACCGCTCAGCATCTGCTGGAGCTCGCTCTGGAGGCTCTCGAACTGCTCCTGAACGCGCTCTTCCTGTTTTTCGAGCGTCTCGACACGGACTTCGAGGCTGGAAACCTTGTCGTCGAGGTCTTCCTCAGCCTCGTCGTAGTCGGTCTCGATCAGGAGCTCGCCGACCTCGCGGTACATCGTGGTGTCGCTGTCGATGTCGTCGAGCTCGTCGAGGGCGGTCTGGGACTCAGTGAGCTGGGTCTCGGCCTGCTGTTTCTGTGCGGCGACCTGCTGGGCGCTCTCTTGGAGGTCCTGAAGCTCCTCGATTTTCTCCTGGGCTTCCGGCGGCAGATTCCCTTGCATACCCGTCACCTCGGTGGCCGGAGGGAAAAACCCCCGCTTTCGAACCAATTCCTCGGATCTCTCCGCACCAAGCGATGCATCGAGTAACGACTCGATTCCGGTGGTTTCGCAAAAATCGTGGTCTGATATCGTCGTGACCAACCAGCTACAGGTTGCGGAGACGGACCTCGTCGTCGTTGACGCTATCGACGTGGTCGTTTTGCAACTCGTGCGAGTCATCGGAATCGTCCCAGCTGAGCGCCGATTTGAGCTTGTCTGTAAGGCTCGAATCGTCGTTCGTTTCGATGATCCCTTTTCCGTTCTCCGTATCCGTGACGCTACCGATGCGGTTCCCCTCGTGATCAACGACCGATTTTCCCCTGTCGTCGTCGGTGAGATCTCGTGCCATTGCGTCACACGATATGCGATCACATGTTAATTGTTCTGAGGCTGCGAATGCAGGCTGTTGTTCACGATCCAATGTAGCGTTTGGACGTGTCGACAACCGTCCGGCAATCAGTTTACTTCGATCCCGGTACGGCACACCGCTCCGCGACCGCCATCAACGACAGCCACGTATTCTGTCCGGCACGGAGTGCGACGAGATCTGCGGCTTCGATGGTGATCTCCACCGACCCTCCATCGCGCGCGAGGCTAGCCCGCGTCCGATCACCCTCGATGTCGTCGATCTCGGGCCGGAGGCTCGCCTCGACGGTCGTGGCTCGTGCGGCGGTATCGTACTCGAACGTGAGAAGAGTCTCGTGGCGCTCGGTCACTACTCGACGTCGATCTCTTTGACGTCGCGGCTGCGCTCTTTCAGCAGGACGCGGTGGCCGCAGTACGGACACCGCACACCACCGTAGTCGTCGAGTTCGACGTCGCGCTTACACCGCGAACACTTGTAGCTCATTCGTCGTCTGCACCCTCGTCGGCGAGTGCGGCCCGGATCGAGCGCTCGACGGTCCGCCCGCCGGGCGTCTCGGGCCGGTAGGCCCCGCCAGCGAAGGCGTGGCCGCACTTGCCGCACTCCCAGATCCCCGTGTCGGTTCGATCGACGGCGTCCTCGCCGCACTCGGGACAGCCGTGATCGTCGTTCATGTCAGCCTCGATCTCGGCGACGCGTCGGCGCGAGACGCGGCCATAGCGTGCGCCGAACCGGCCCGCACTCCCGACTTCCTGATTACCCATGGTGACACCGCTACGGCAAGGGGCGAGTAAAACCCTTCGTGTTCTTCCTGCGGCTGCTTGGAGCCGTGTCGTGAATCGACATCGCTGGCGGCGAGCCGAGCTACTTACGGAGATCGGCGTCGGCGAGCCCGCGATTCAGGTCCTCGCGCACCCGCTCACCCTGGTCGCGATCGGCGGCGGTCGTCACCACTCGAACTTCCTGAACGCTCGATCCGTCCCGGAGCAGGAGGCGGACGTTACCGTTCGCGTCGGCCCGGGTCGCCTTCGCGCGGACGCCCGTCCGCGACCCGCGCCCGCCGGCGTCGATCGGGCCCGGAATCACCTTCTTCACGTGTGGGTGATCGGCCGCGACGCCGACCGTGTCTCTCCCCGTCCGTCCGCCGACGAGCGTCGAGTGACTCCCCCCGAGCTTCTCGCGTGGCGGCGTCTCCACTACCGCGAGTGCGGGCTCGTCGGCGCGTTCGAGCACCGTCGCCACCGGATCGTCGCCGGGATCGGCGATCCGCCGGCAGTCGTAGTGTAACTGTGTGCGCACCGCACGGAGCACCTCACGGTCGCCGGTCGCGTAGACGGTTTCGGGACGTTTCCGGTGGACTTCGTCGGCGATCCGTCCCGCGAAGTTTCGCCGTTCGCGTGGCCGGTCCTCGCCGCTCTCCTCGATGGTCGTCACCGTCCACGTCCCGACGCGCTCGCCGTCGGCGAGGCTGGTGGCGGTGGCGCGCTCGCGCCCGCAGTCGAGGACGACGCTGTCGACGCTCGCGGTCCGACAGGTTAGACAGAAATCGCCCGCCCGGTCGAGTCGCGCGCCACACCGGCCACACTCCATGCGCGGGATTCGGCGACGCGGCGGATAAACCGGTCGTTCTCACCCGAGATCGACGGGATCGACCTTCAGATACTCTCTGAGCAAAACAGTCGCGTACGACCCCTTCGGGAGACTGAAATCGAAGGTGAGGGGCTCGTGATCGATGTCGAGATCGCACTCGACGAGCACCGCTCGACGCGTCCCCGCGGAGTGAAAAGATCCAGGGAGGTCGAAATCGGCGGGCACGATCCCGGCTTCGTCGAGCACTTCGCGCTCGATCTCGCCCGGTTCGCCCTCACTCAGTTCGGTCTCGGTACCCACGAGCGGCGCGGTGACGAACGCCCGACCCCGCGCCGCGTGACGGTTCACGGTGTCGACCCGGTCGGCGGTGACGCGCTGGCTTCGATCCGGGTCGGGAACCCGGAGTTCGTCGGGCGCATCCGGGTCGGCGAAGCAGACGACGTCGCCCGCGACTGCGCGGCCGAACGGCAGGCCGCGTGCGAGCCGTTCGGAGAGAATCCGGTTGAACAGAGAGGACTGGGCGGCGTTGACGAATAGCCGCTGGAGGTTGCTCGGGACGGCCTCGATCGCCGCCCGGAAATCGTCCTGACTGTGCGCACCGTTCTCGATCAGCCGGTGGACCATCGAGCGCTCGAACCCGAGCCGGTTCGGAAGTCGCTCTAGTGCCGCTTCCCAGCCATCTGAGCGGACGCGAGTCGCTGTTTCGGCTTCTGTATCTCCATCGTCGACACGGAACTCGCGCTCGACGAACGCCCGCGCCTCGCGGGTGTCGTCCGGCTCGCTCTCGTGGGGATTGCCGACGTAGGCAAGTACCGCTCCCGCCCAGTCTCCCCGGACGATCGCGAGACCGACCTCGTGTGTCACGGGACGTAGCGAGCCGAACCGCTGCTGGCCGAAGTAGTTCGGGACGCCGACCGTTACGCCACCATCGGAACTTGTCCTGCCGTCATCGCCGCTCTCGCTTCCGAACGCCCGGAGATCGTCGGTGATCGCAGCCACTGGCTCGGGATCGGCCTCACGGACGACGATCTCGAAGGCGTTGCCCGCGAGATCGCCGAACCGGAGCGCACGGCCCGACCGACCGACGATCGTGATGTCGACGTCGTCGAGGCCCGCCGCCGCATCGGCGAGCGTCGCCTGATCGACGCCATCGACCGAGAACAGTTGAGTGCTCACGGCGCGCTTGTCTTTCGTTCCCGCCCACGAGACGCGCTCACGGCTGCTCTCCAGTCGGTTCGAGAGCGCACCCACGAAGTCGTTGGTGTCCCAGTTGTCGAGGGTTGCCCGAAAAACGACGTGCGGGTACGCGTCTGGATCGGCGTCTGCCGACTCGAATCCCGATCGTTCGATCTCGCGCACTCGGAAGTCGGCGGGCTGGGTCCGAAGTCGGCCGCCAGTGCCGTCGGCGTCGCTGACGTAGTGACTGATTCCGACCGCACGTTCGATGGGATGGGCCTCGCGCATCAGTCGATCACCCGTCCGTGCGGGGCGTCGTTGGCGGTCTCGAGGGAGGCGCTCACAGCGCTGTCGCGATCTCGTCGAGTGCGTCCGTGTCGGCGAAGACGACGACGTGATCACCGACCTGGACAACGGTTCCCCCACGGGGCGTCGTGAGCGAGCCGTCGCGGACGATCGCGCCGATCACGAACCCGTCGGGGAGATCGTGAGCGACATCCTCGATCGCCTCGCCCGCCAGGGCGCTCTCGCGCTCGACGGTGATCTCGAGCACTTCGGCGCTGTCGCGTTCGAGGATTGCGGCTTCGTCGGTGTATCCCCTGGTTGCGCGGGTGATCTCACCCGCGACCACGGAGTGGGGTTGGACCGTCACATCGACGCCGGCAGCCTCGAACAGGTCGACGAACTCGCGCTCGCCGACCACACTTGCGGTGTGCTCCGCCCCGATCCGGCGGGCGAGCAACGAGACGAGGTAGTTGGTCTCGTCGTCGAGCGTGCTGACGACCAGTTCCGCGTTGCCGACGCCCACTTCCCGGAGGAACGCGGCCGACGTCGCTTCGCCCTCCTCGATCGAAACGTCCGACAGTCGGTTCTCGAGTTCGGCTGCGCGCTCGGAATCGTGCTCGACGAGTCGTGGTGTGTACTCGTTCTCGGCGAACAGCTCGGCGGTTCGACAGCCGACCTCGTCGCCACCGATGACGATCACGTCGTCGTCCGGCTCGAGCGCTCCAGTTGGCGAGAGCGTTGTGGCGAACCGCCGCACGCTCGACGGACTCCCGATGACGACCACCCGATCGCCTGGCTCGATGACGGTTTCGCCACTCGGGACGAGCACCGCGTCGTCCCGGAGGACGCCCGCAAACGTCAGCGCCGGGAACCGATCGGCGTCCTCGACCCGCTGGTTCGTGATCTCGTCCCCGTCGTCGATCTCGAACTCCGCCATCACCACCTGTTCGTCGACGAACGTGCTGGTAGCGAGCGCTCCTGGCAGCGCCACCGTTCTGACGAGCGCTGCCGCGGTCAGCCGGTCGACACACAACATCCGATCCACACCGAACGCGTCGTCGAACTCCTGCCAGGTGTCGAAGAGATCGCCGGATTTCACTCGCGCGATGGTGAACGCGTCGGTCACGTTCGCGGCCGCGCCACAGACCATGACGTTGACCGCGTCGTCGTCCGTGCTGGCGATCACGACGTCGGCGTCGCGGATAGCGGCCGCTTCGAGGGTGTCGAGCGATCGGCCGTCGCCCTCGACGGTGTCGATGTCGTGTGACGACCCGAGCGCTTCGATCCGATCGGGGTCCGTATCGACCACGGCGAGGTCGTGTGCGTCCGCGAGGTCTTCCACTATGTGTGTGCCGACATCGCCCGCACCGACGACGACTACCCGCATCGGCGAATCCTCCTCATGGCGGGCGTTCCGGTGGGTGTCAGTAAGTGTGTTGTGGTCGGCTCAATGACCTCGTTCTGTCAGTGAGAACGCCTGTTGGGTGCAGTGGCGCGCGGTGAACCCGGCCGTAGGCCGGAGTGCGCGTGAGGGATGACTGGGTAGAGCGAACGAGCGATCCTCCCGTCTAAAAAAGTGGGAGATCCCCTGTTACCCGGTCGACGGCGCTCTCCTCGCCCGGTCCGACCGCGAGCGCCGTCACCGTGCCGGGGTCGACCTGCGTGTGGCCCGCATCGCGGACGATGGAATGTGGCAGCCCCTCGCGCTCGGCCCGGTCGGCGAGTTCGAACAGGGTTCGCTCGCTGTCACCTTTGAGAACGACTTTCTTCTGGCCTGATCCCTTCCACTCGTTTCGCGTGCGCGAGCCGGTGTCCTCGTAGGCCGACAGCGAGGCGTGAGCGACCTGGGCGGCGAGCTTTCCCTTGCCCATCCCCAGATCGGTGCGCGCGACGATGGCCTGTTTCATATCCGAGACGGGATGGCTGCGGGTATAGGGCTGACTACTCGACAGCGGCTGTCAGCCCGCGCCGGCTGGGTCGTCGGTTTCCTCGTCCGTGTCGGGCGTCTCGTCGGCCGCGTCCTCGCCAGGAACGTCGTCGCGTGCCGACCGTGGATTCGTCCCGACGCCCTCGCCGAGCGACACCGTCGGCGTGAGAGGCTCACCTCGGACGAGTTCGGGGAGCACGATCCGGACGAGTTCGAGGATCGCGATGAACACGATCGGGAGCAGGAAGAAGCCGTACCACCCGAACAGGATCGGTCCCAGCAGATACGCGAACATCAACACCACCATGTCGAGCTGTCGGCCGGTGATGTACGGCTGGAGGAACGTCTGTGGCAGGATGTCGAGAACGAGAAAGTAGACGACGAGGACTGCGGCAACGAACACGAGCGCGCCGCCACCCGTCTGGAGCGCCTGCACGCCGAGATACGCCACGACCGGGAGGTAGATCACCTTGCCGACGACGATCGGGATGAGGCTGGTGAACCCTGTCAACACCGCCAGCACCAGCACCATCGGCACGTGGAGACTCCCCGGTGCGAGGAGGTTCGTCGCCTCGTAGGCGATCGCCGCGATGACGGCCATGGTGATCACGAACAGGAGATTGCCGAAGAACACCGATTCGAGGTCTTCGTCGACCGCTGCGGCGTAGGCGTACGCCACCGTCTCCCGACCGCCGAACAGCTCTTCGAGCCCGCCGGCGAGCTGGTCGTCGTTCTGGAGCAGGAAATAGGAGAGCGTGAGCGCGAGTCCGACGAGCACGAGTCCGCCGGCGACCGCGCCGAACGCCTGTGCGCCCACCGTGAGCGCCGTCTGGGCAGCCTGCTCGGGCTGGCTGACGACCTGCGTCGGGTTCTGGAGCAGCGTCCGCGCCGTTTCCTGTTGTTCGGGCGGAAGCACACCCAGGTCGATGAACCCGCCGGCGGCACCGCCACCGCTCGCGCCGACGACTCCCTGGAGCTGCTGGAAGACGTTGAACCCCGCATAGGCCACGAGCAGCAAGATCGGTACCACGACCAGCAGCACCGTCGCGCCCGCCGCGATCCCGTCCGAGTCGATCCGACGGGCGAGGCGGCGACAGATCGGCCGTGTCGCGTAGTAGCCGAACACTCCGAGCACCACCATGCCGATGAACGAGTACGCGACGTAGCCCGCGATGGCGGCGAGTCCGATCACGAACACCCACCAGCCGAGGCGCGTGCGGTCGGTCGGCGGCCCGCTCCCGAGGTCTGCCATTCTCCTCTATGATATCGAGAGCCGACGGGAAACGGTTGTGCTTGCACGAACGCTCGACGGGAAGGTTTAGGCCGCTGCCGCCGTCCATTCCGAGCATGATCCTCTCGGATGTGGACATCAACCGCCGGCTCGACGAGGGCAGCCTCGTCGTCGAGCCGCTCGCCGACCCCGATCTCCAGATCCAGCCTGCGAGCGTCGACCTCCGGCTGGGTCGGGAGTTCCTCGAATTCCAACGGACCAACATCCCGTGTATCCATCCCGACTCAGAGAACGAGGTCGACGAGTACGTTACCGAAACCTACGTCGACGAGGGCGAGGAGTTCATCCTCCATCCCGGTGATTTCGTTCTTGGTACTACTGTCGAACGCGTCGAGGTGCCCGACGACCTGATCGCGCGGGTCGAGGGCCGGTCGTCGCTGGGACGGCTCGCAGTCGTGATCCACGCCACCGCGGGGATCGTCGATCCGGGCTACCGGGGCCAGGTCACGCTCGAACTCTCGAATCTGGGTACTGCGCCCGTGGCGCTCACCCCGGGAATGCGAATCTCACAGGTGATATTCACCGAACTCAAAACTGCCGCCGACCGGCCCTACGGCTCTGAACGCGGCTCGAAGTATCAGGACCAGGCTGGCCCGCAGGCCTCCCGGATCGGTGGCGACGACGAGTTCGGTGGCCATCAGACCGCTCGCGACCGATCACACGACGCCGACGGCCGAAATGCGCCGGCTGATTCGCAACACGAGGAGGGCGAGCGTCGATGAAGTTCGTCGAGGAGCTCGTCGTCGAGGAGTTCCTTCCCACGTTTCGCTCGATGCTCGCCGAGCGTCTGCGCGAGCGCGATCTCACCCAGAGCGAGGTCGCGTCGATCCTCGGTATCAGCCAGTCCGCGGTCTCGAAGTACGCCCACGGCGAAGTCGCCCGGAACGAAGCAGTGTTGAACGACGAGCGAGTGCGCGATCTCGTTGACGAGCTCGCCGACGGGCTTGCGACCGGCGATCTGACGCCGGTGGGCGCGCTGGTCGAGGTCGAGGTGCTGATTCGGGAGCTCGAACGCGGCGACCTGCTCGCGCGGCTCCACGAGGAGCGGGTGCCCGGGCTCGCCGAGAACAGCGGCTACGATGTCCACGATCCCGAGGGAGCGCTCCGGGCGGCCGAGCGAACGCGATCGTCGGTCCGGCGCGGACTCCGCACCCTCGAAAACACCAGCGGCTTCGCGGGACTCATCCCGAACGTCGGGTCCAATCTCGTCGAGTGCACTCCCGACGCCGACGGGATCGACGACGTGGCGGGCGTCCCTGGCCGGATCTTCGACGTGAAGGGGCGGACCACGGTGCCGGGCGAGCCCGAGTTCGGTGTCTCGGGTCACGTCGCGAGCGTGTTGCTCGCCGCGCGGGCGCACGGCTCCGACGCCCGCGCCGCACTCAACCTTCGGTACGACGACGCCCTCCACGACCAGCTCGCATCGCTCGGACTCGAAACCGTCGAGTTCGACGGCGAGACGGACACCGAGTCAGCCATCGCAAGCGTCGCGGTCGCCGAGGCGGACGTGCTCTACCAGACCGGCGCGATGGGGATCGAACCGATCACGTACCTGCTCGCGCCCGACGCCGAGACGGCCGCCGAGCGCGTGCGCGATCTCGTCTGACTCGGCCGAAATGGCTGACGACGTATCGGCGGCGCAGGCGTTCTACGGCCGGTGGGCACGGCTCTACGATCTGGTCGCCACGTTCCCTGGTGTCGGTTCGTGGCGCGAGGGGGCCGCCCAGAGCCTCGATCTTTCGGCGGGTGACACCGTGATCGAGATGGGCTGTGGAACGGGTGCGAATTTCCCATACCTCCGCGAACGTGTTGGTCCAGGCGGGACGGTGGTTGGCGTCGACTTCACCCGCGGAATGCTCGATCGGGCGGCCACCTGCGTCGCGCGCGAGGGCTGGACGAACGTCCATCTCGTCCACGGCGACGCCACCGCACCGCCAGTCACGGGGTCCGTGGATGCGGTGCTCGCGAGCTTCGTCGTCGGCATGTTCACCGACCCGGTGCGTGCGGTCGATGGCTGGCTCGATCTCGTGCGACCTGGCGGCCACATCGCGCTGCTCGACGCTGCGCGGAGCACTCGGCCGCTGGCCCGTCCGCTCGACGCCGCGTTCCGGCTGTTCGTCGCCGCCAGCACACCACCTGCAACCCAGTTGCGCTACGTGAATCCACCGTGGGAGCTGCTCGACGAGCGCGTCGCGGCTGCCCGACGGCCGCTCGCCGATCGAACGGCCGATCGCACCGACGAGACATTCGGATTGGGGTTCGTCCGACTGTCGAGCGGTCGGATCGTCGAACCCGACGGGTGACCGCAGCGGGTTCTATCCGTACCGTTCGGCGTGGGTTTCGCAGAATGCGGGATCTCGGAGCTGGGCCTCGATCACGCTGGGCTGGCGGTGGGCGTTGTGGAGGCGACACCGCTCGTCGTCACAGAAGGCCGATCCCGTGGCGAGATACTCGATCGCCTGGAGGACGTAGCCGTTGATCACGTCGGTGGTCCGGGGATCGTCTTCGACGAGGAACTCGCCGTCGACCTGGTTTTCGAGCACCTCACGCGGTGGCGCATCGCCCGAGAGCATGGCGTGGCGCTGCTGTTCCTGGTAATAGGCCTCGGGTTTGGCCGGAGCCTCGAACAGTCCGGGCACCGAGAGCAGTGCCGGCTGACCGAGAACGTTCACCCGCTTGTGCCACCGTTTATCGTGGTCACCCCACGTCCCGAGCACGCGGTCGAGCAGCGGGACGTGGAGGTGATCGAGGGAGCGCTCGTCGGTCGGGAGCCGCGCGCCCAGCGCGCGCTGGACCTGCTGGCCGTCGTAGATCACCCCTCCCGCGCGCTCGGGGTGGTCGATGGCCCGCTCCTCGTACCGGACGATGCCGAGCATCTCGTTGCCCGTCTCACGTTCGTAGGGATCGAGCACTCGTGCCCGCGCGAACGCTTCGGCGAGATCGTCGTCCGCATGGCGATCGAGAAACCGATCGCGAACCGTCACGTCGGCGTCCACGCGCTCGCGGAGCCACGTGGCGATCGCATCGGCGTCGGCTGCGGTGGTGGGCGCGCGGTACAGCGTGACTCGTTCGACCATGACTCGATGTCCGGGCCGCGCGGCGAAACGCTTGCGGTCGGCAGCGCGGCTGCGGTCGTGTGGTTCACCACGGCTTGGCCGATGGCGACCACCCGAAAGGGTTTGTCGCCGTTGGGGCAAGATGAGGCAATGGTCGACGCCCGCGAGTACCACGAGCGAACGAAGCACTCGCCGCGCGAACTCCGTGCGGACGAGTTCGAACTCGATTTTTCGAACCGGCCGCGGCCGTCGAAGGAGTACGTCGATTTCCCGAGACGCTCGCTCGGAACGGTCTCGACGCCGCCCGAAACGCCGGCACTACAGGCTATCGCAACCGACACCGCGGAGTCGAACAGGACGCCTGACGATGACACGCTTTCCATCGATCTCACGACACTCTGTCACTACGCCGCTGGTGTGACGAAGACGATCGAAGTCCGTGGCGAAACCGCGAAGTTTCGTGCGGCCGCCTGTACGGGAAAGCTCTATCACGTCGATCTGTACGCGATCACCGGCGATCTCGACGCACCCGATGGCGACGACGGGACCGACGCCGGTGTCTATCACTACGATCCCAACACCGACGAGTTCCACGTCCTCCGTGAGGGCGACTACCGTGGTGTGCTCGCCGACGCCACCGACGATCATCCGGGCGTCGCCGACGCGCCGGTGACCCTCGTGGCGACCTCGGAGTGGTGGCGAAACGCGTGGAAGTACCGGAATCGGACCTACCGACACGCGTTCTGGGACTCCGGGACGGTCCTCGCGAACCTGCTCGCGGTCGCCCACGGGTCCGGCCACCGCGCCGAGGTCGTGACCGGATTCGCCGACGACTCGGTGGCTCGCTTGCTCGGTATCGATCCCGACGACGAGGCCCCTCTCGAACTCGTCGCCGTTGGACGGGACGACTCCGGATCGAGTGTTCGGACGGTCGAACCCATCGATCCGATCGATCCGGAAACCCGACTCGCGTCCGATCCGGTCGACTACCCGCTGCTCTCCGACGCGTGGCACGCGAGCACGCTTTCGGACGGTGAAGCGGCCGCTGAGTGGCGTGAACGATTCGTTGACGGCGAAGGCAACTCCGTTCCGTTCGGTACCCATCCGCCCGGCGACAGCGAGGGACGCGAAGCGTCCCTCGAGCAGCCGGCGCGGAGCGCCGGCGATGGCGAACGGATCGCCCTTGATCCCGTCGACGAGGACACCGCGTCGGCACGGCCTGTCGCCAACACCATCGAGCGCCGTGGATCGCTGCGCGAGTACAGCCACGAGCCGATCAGTTCCCGGAAATTCGCCACGGTGCTCGACCGCGCACTGGGTGGCGTCCCGCTGGACTGCTTCGGAGCCAGTGGGTCGGCCGAACCAACCGAGCCGTCGACGCTCGTGGATGCGTACTGTCTCGTCCACGCGGTCGAAGGGATTCCGAGCGGAGCCTACCAGTACTACCACGGCGAGGACGCTCTCGAACGGATCGGCGACACCGATCGGGAGATCGCGGGCCACCTCGCGCTCGATCAGTCCGTCGTCGGTGACGCAGCGGTGAACGTCTACCTCATGGCCGACGTGGGAGCGATCGTCGAGGCGGTCGGGAATCGAGGATATCGCGTCGCGCAGCTGGCGGCCGGAATCCGTCTCGGACGGCTCTACCTCGCCACCTACTCCCACCGCACGCTCGGCGGGCGCGGGTTCACGTTCTACGACGATCGCGTGACCGAGCACCTCTCGCCACGGGCGGCGAACCAAACCCCGATGACGCTGTTTGCGCTCGGCAAGCCAGCCGAGTAAGTCCTCGCAGACGGTCATCGCCGGACGACCGCACGCCTTTTGCCGATCGTTTTCGTGCGCGGTACATGACCACCGTGCGCGTGCCCTTCGCAACCCGTTCTGTTCGCTACGGGCTCGTCGCCGCCGTTGCCGCCGTCATTCTTGTCGGGTCGATTCTGGAACCTGATCCGGCGGCAGCGCCGACGATGGGACCGCTCGGGATCGTCGGTGCGGACAAATGGACCCACGCATTCGCGTACGCGGGGCTCGCTGCGACACTGCTGTATGCGTCGGTGTCGTCGGACCGCGGCAGCAGCCGAGTGGCTCTCGCAGTCGTGCTCACGGTCGGGTTCGGGATCGGCGTCGAACTCGTTCAGTGGCCGATCCCCTATCGAACGGCGAGCACCGCTGACGCCCTCGCGGACGCGGTCGGTGCGGGCGTCCTCGCGCTCGCGTGGTGGTCGCTGGGCCGGTTCGTGCGCTTCGTTCCGGTCGGACGGTGGCGAAACCCGACTCAGTAAGAACTCCGCTCGACGATCAGTCGTCGGCCGGGGCACGACTCGTCATTTCGACATCGGCGGCGTCGACACCGAGTTCGTCGATGGCGGCCTGGGCGGCGCGTTTGCCCGACAGCAGCATGGCACCGAAGGTGGGTCCCATCCGGGGGAGGCCGTAGGTGGTCGCGGTCGCCATTCCGGTGACGATCAGGCCGGGGTGGACGAGTCCGGTGTGCTCGACGACGGCATCCTCGCTCTTGCCGACCCACATCGAGTCGTGGCCGGGCGAGTCGTGGCCGGGTGCGCCGTAGGACTCGTCGCCAGTCTGGTCCATCCCGCTCGCGTCGTCTTCGAGACCCGGCGCATTCAGCACGCCGCGTTCGTCGAGTTTCTTGATCGCCATCGCGTCGTGGCCGGTGGCATCGATCACGAGTTTGCCTTCGACGGCGATGGGATCGACGCAGGTGATCTCGCGGGGGAGGGCGTGGACGGGCGTCCAGTTCATCACGATCCCACCGACTCGGTGATCCTCACGGATCACGATATCGGTGAACTCGGTCATGTTCTGCATTTTCGCGCCCGCATCGCAAGCAGCTTTGATCAGCCCCGAACACGCCTCGGGACCGTTCGCAACGTGGAGGCCCTCGCTGTCTTGGGACTGTTTGAAGTCGACGTCGAGGTCGTCGAGCACCGTCTGTGCGGGCTCACGCACCGTGACCTTGTTCATCAGGAATCCCCCGAGCCAGAACCCACCACCCAGGTAGTTGTTCTTCTCGACGATCATCGTCTTCACGCCGCGCTCGGCGAGTTCCTTGCCCGCCATCAATCCCGACGGCCCGCCGCCGACGATAATCACATCCGAGTCCGAGAAGTCCATGAACTCCTCGGTCCACTCCTGGCCGATCGCGCGTGTCACGTCCGCCTCGCCGACCTCGCTGAACTGCTCGAATTCGCTCATACCACTCAGTGGTATTTACTCGTGGTACAAAACAGTTTCGGGCTGTCGCCGATCGAGTGTCTCGGGGTCACCTTGGTCCGAGGCGGTTCGATTCACGATTGGTGATCGGTTCTACGCGTCCGGAATTTCGAGCGAAACGGTCTCGCTGGCGTCCTCGCCGACGACGCTGACGGTGAACTCGTACTCGCCGGCCGCCACGTCGGAGAAATCCATCCCGACGATGTCGTCGCGAGTCAGGTCGTGCGGGTCGTCGTCGGCGTTGTCGAAGGTGATCTCCTCGATCTGCTCGGGGGAGAGGCCCGATGCGGTGATTTCGACGTCGTACGGCCCGTCGTACGCCCCGTAGACGATGTCGAGATTGAGAATCCCGTTGTCCGGCGGTGAGCTGACTGTGTTGGCACAGCAGTCCCTGAACCTGACGTTCAGCGGATCGTCCGCCGGCGGGTCGTGAAAGTCCGTGTCGTCCTCGCCGTCGCCCCCGTCGTCCTCTCCTTTGGGATCGGGATCGTAGACGTACAGCCCGTCGTTGGGGTACGAGCGGGCGGGTCCGCCAAACCCGTCCTCACAGCAGAGCACCCGTCCGTCGTCCATCGCGTAGACGTTGTCGATGTTGCGGAGCGCGTCGTCGGCGTCCGCGGGCGGATCGGTGAAATCGGGACCGACGATGACCGGTTCGAGCGTCGAGACGTTGTAATCGGATTCGAGCTCGCCACGGTAGACCACGCCGCCGTCGACGCGGTCCATCCGGATGTCGCCCGTGTTGTCGGCCATATCGTCGTTGAACTCGGAGATGCCGAAGTAGACGAAATCGCCCGGCCCAGCGCCATCGACGCTGTCGACGCCCTCCGCCTTGTTGAACTCAATGGAGGCCCCGATCTCCTTCGCGGCCGCACGTGTTTCGAGGAACGGCACTTTCCGGAGCTCCTCGTCGACCTCGTCCGGGCCGCGTTCTTCGTACTGTGCAGCCCAGTCGAGTATCTCCTCGTTCGTGATGTAGTTCCGATTGCCGCCCTCGATGACCGCCTTGTCGGCCTCTTCGAGTGCTTTCTGGGGATCGTCCTCCCAGTCGGTCTCAGCATGCGCGAGGTAGTCCTCCTGTGTCACGTCGTCGTACTCGGCGATCCACGCCTCGGCCTCGGCGTTGCTCGCGTGTCCCAGTTCGATCCACTCGATTCCGAGATTCACGTTTGCCGGGGAGTTGCGCTCGCCGGCCTCCGCTGCGGAGGCCGCGTCGTTGGTGATTTTCGGGGCATACAGGATGCCCGCGACCTCCATCGGATCATCGTAGCTCGGGATCGGCTCGTCGGCGACGAACTTGTAGATGCCCTTGCTGTCACCGTCCGAACAGCCGTAGGCGGTTCGCTCGTCGGCTTGGATGTTTGGAGCCTCCCAGGCCGCCCGTCCCATCACGTAGTACTTGATCGGCTGCGGTTCGTCGGCCGCCGGGTCGCGGATGTCGACGTGGTAGCCGTACCGATACGGGTTAGGGTAGACGTCGCCGATGGGGAGAACGTTGTTGTTGTCCTCGACCTGGTCCACCGGCTCCGCGCCGAGGTAATAGGCGAGGAACTCGACGCCCGTCAGCGCCCAGTACCCCTGCGGCTCGAAGGCGTCGTCGCCGTAGTACTCAGGGATGGCTTCGCCGATTTCCGAGGGGTTTGGTCGGTTCCAGAACTGACAGCCGCCAATGAGCCCCTTCCCGCTGCCGGCCTCCTCGATGTCGCCGACCGTGTGCGTGAGCGAAACCCGCGGGTGGGCGTAGTTCTCTTCGGAGGAGAGCATCGTGTTCCACGGGCTGAGGTCGCCGTAGCAGTTAATGCGCGTACCGCCGAGGTCGCGGAGCGCGTCGGTGTTCGCGAGGTTGATCGCGTTCTCCAAGTCCGCCTCCCACTCGCCGTCGTCGTCTTGGCTGATCGGAATCCGGGAGACGTTCCCGGGACTGTTCTCCCAGTTCGTGAAGAGATAGCCCTCCGTGCCGTCGTCCGTGGTGACGAACTGGTTGCAATCGGGGTTGCTTGCGGCCAGTCCGTACTGTGTTCCCCTGAAGAATGGACGTTCCCCACGGAGGCGGTCGGTGGCGTCCTCCCGGATGAGGTTCCGTCCATCGGGCGTCTGGGTTACGCCGAGGAGTTCCTCACCGCTGTTAATCGGCTCGCGGCCCCGTGCGAGCAGCACGTACTCCCCGTTGCCCGCGCGGACGCGCCCCTGCTCGTCTTCGGTCTGGGGTGTCGAGACTTCCTCGAAGTCGTCGTTGTCGCCGTTCAGTTCGAAGTTGAAACCGCTGAAGTACCCGACGCCCGCTCGGTTGAATGGCTCCGGGTTTTCCTCGCTCGGGTGCTGGAGGCTGTACAGTAGTCCGCCGTCTTCGAACACGAACGGTCCTGTCACCTCGGCACCGAACGCAGTCGTCGAGAACCGCTTGAGATCGCCCTTGACGCTCGGGGCACCGCGAGTATCCGACTCCTCCACCTCTTCCGAGTGTTTCGCACTCGCAGTACCGACCACGCTGGCACCGAGCGTGGCCGCCACTGACGTCGCCATCAGCTTCCGTCGGGTGAATTCGACCATGCAAACGAGCGCACATACCGATGTGGAAAGTAAGTTTACAACGTAAATAGTGGTGGTGTATTTAGTGATCACAACAGGGACATACTGCTATACAGTCGATCCGAAATCCGTTCAGCATGATCCTCCGGTGTTCCGGTTGTCGTCTATAGGTTTTCGATAACGGTCGCCGAAATACTTCCAGTCGAGCCCGTCCCCGCTCGATACTTCTCTAGTGGATATCGATGCTACGGATCGACGATGCTGTTGTGTGATATAGGCATAAGAAGGAGAACGTGGCGAGCACTCCCCGGTGTTCGAGGGGTGTGCCGGCGTATCGGTGGCTACTCCATGCCGCGCTCTCTCGCGCCCTTTCGAATCCCTTTGGCACGCTTTCGGACCCGAGAGGCATATCGACCGACTTTCTCGGGTTTCACACCGTAAAACGACGCGACCCAGTTGACGTCGGTGCCGGGTTGGGTCAGGAAGTACGCAACGAGCGTGTCGCGGCCGGCCTGAATGATTCCTGGTGGAACGCCCCGAACGCCCGTCCCTTCCTCCTGAAATCCATTCACGTCGAAGTAGACGGCGGCGTACAGTTCCGCGAGATCGGGATCGTCGAAGGTGATCCCGTCGTGGTGTGGTGCTTCGAACCGATACTGCGGCCCCTCACCGGTCGCGGAAACGTGCTCCGTGATCCGCACGCCGAGGACGTACTCCCTGAACGCCGACTCGCCCCGTTCGACGCCGGACGCATTATCGGATCGTGACATGCTGGTCGACCCATCCTGCGAGTCGGGCTTAAGTCGTTGTAATTGCGCTATATACCCCTCGGGGCGGATCGGGAACGCTACCCAGGCCGTGATTCGCTGCCGTTCGAGCGGTGTGGACCGGCAAACAAAAGCGTATTACGGGCTTGCGATTACCGTTCGGACGGATGGAGTACGGCCTCGTCGCAGTGTGGTGGGTGGCTGTCGTCGGCCTCGCGCTGTTCGGTCTGCCGGTCGCCGCGTGGCTTTGTTCGACGCTCCCGGGCCGCGGCGCGGGGTTTTCGCTCGGTATCGCGTTGACGATCGTGACGCTCGTCGCGTTCTGGGTCGGCCACCTCGTGCTCGGGTGGGTGGCGCTCGGGGCCGGCCTCGCCGCCCTCGCGGTCGCGGCGGTGCTCGCGGTACGGGGAGGTGTCACCATCGACCGTCGGGCGGCTGCCGAGGCGCTCGTGGTGTTCTCCGTCGTTTACCTCGGCGTTCTCGTCGTGCGGTCGGTCGAGCCGGGAATCACGCCCGGCGGCGAGAAGTTCCTCGATTTCGGGCTGCTGGCCTCGCTGTACCGTGCTCCACAGCTACCGCCGGAGGACTTCTGGTTTGCGGGGGAGTCGCTGATCTACTACTACGGCGGTCACTTCCTCGCGTCGCTTTTGACCCGACTCACCGGAACCCACCCTTGGTTCGGGTTCAATCTCTCGATGGCGGTGTTTTTCGGGACGCTCGCGGCTGGAGCGTACGAACTTGCGGGCTCGATCGCGGCCAACCGATCCAGCGATGATTCGACCGGCTCACGGTTCGCCTCACACGAGTCGGCCGGTCCGGATTCGGCCATTACCGCCGACTCGACCGTCGACTCACGCTCGATCGCCAATCGCGTCACGACCGGCCTGCGTGGTCGCCACGAGCGCGTCATCGCCGGTGTTACGGCAGTCTTCTTTACGATCTGCGCGAGCAACCCTTCGACCGCGATTCGGTTATTGGTGCGGCGACTGCCAGGGGCGATCCGCGGCGAGGCCGCGACGGCGTTCGCGGCGGCCCACTCACAGCTCGTGACCGAGTGGGTCCTCGAACCGATCCCTCAGGAGTACAACTACAAGGTCGCCAGTCGGATCATCCCCCTGACCTACGACCCGTTTCCGCTGTTCGGGATCGTGCGGGGCGACATCCGGCCCTACCTCCTGAGTACGCCCTTTCTGCTCGTCGTGGCGGGCCTCTGCTACGCCTACTACCGCACGCCGGCGACCGCGGTCCGCCGTCGTCGCGCGGTAGTGTTCGGTGCGGTTCCCATCGTCGGCGGGTTCATGGCCATCGTGAACACGTGGAGCTTTCCGACAGTCCTCGGCCTGTTGTGGCTCTCGCTGACGTTCGCCGATGCAGAACTGCGCTCGCTGCTCCCGACGAGCGCGGCCACGACTGTCGACCGATTCGTCGACAGCGCGGCGTCCGCCACGATGCGCGGCGCACTCGCCCGAACGATCGGGGCGGCAGGGATCACGGTCGGTGCGGGGTTCGTCGGAGTGCTCGCCGCGCTCCCCTTCCTTCTCGGGCCGGTGGGGTCGCGGCCGAGTACGCCCATCGTCGTGCTCGAAGCCGCCGCACGCAGCTCGCTCGGGTCGTTGCTGCTCGTCCACGGGGCGTTCCTCGCGGTGCTCGTCGCTGCCTCGTTCGCGTGGCTCCGCGGCCGCGTGGCGACGTCGGTCGTGACCGCCGGCCTGCTCGGCTACCTCGTTCTCGTCGCGCTCGCTCCGACGACGCTCGCGGCGTTCGCGCTGTTCGGCCCACTGCTCGTCGTGGGCTGGTACGTCCTTGCCACCGATCGCAATGTCGGCTTCGAGGGCGTGCTCGTGGTCGCCGGCCTCGGGCTCGTGCTTTTCGCCGAACTCGTCTACGTCCAGGAGGGTGGCGGCAGCCGGTTCAACACCGTCGTCAAGACCTACATGCCGACGTGGGTTCTCTGGGCGAGCGCCACCGGTGTCCTCCTCCCGCGGCTCGTCCGCGGGCGAGGTGAGTGGTCGTGGAGTCGTCGCCGCCAGCAAGTTGGTGCCGTGCTCGCCGCGGTGCTCGTGGTCTCGACCGCAGTGTATGGCGGGGTTGCACTCAAAAGCCACTTCGACGATCCCGATACCGGCGGCTCGACGCTCGATGGCCTCGCCGCGGCCGAGGAGAATATCCCCGATCAGGTCGCCGCCATCCGCTGGCTCGACAACCGTTCCGGCCGACCGACGATCGTCGCCGCACCTGGTATCGCAGTTTACGCCTGGAGCGCCAGCCCGGCGTCGAGCCTCACGGGCTTTCCGACGATCGCCGGCGTTTCCCACGAGATCCAGTACCGCAGTCGGGAGGCGTACGTCGATCGCGTCCGAGCGGTCAACACCATCTACCTCGGCTCGGACGCGTGGCGAGCCGAGCTGCTCTCCCGGTACGATGTCGAATACGTGTACGTCGGACCGTCCGAACGCGATCGCTACGGCGATATCCGGCCGTTCGACGGGCTTCTCGGCGTCACAGTCGCCTTCCGCGCCGATGACGTGACGATCTACGCCGTGAACCACAGCCGACTGTCCGAGAGCGACCGGAACGTCTCGGGATGAGCAAGAGGCGGCGTCCGCGGTGAGCGCCACGAACGCCCTTTTCGGGGCGGTGTCAGACCGTTTCGGACTGGAGCCACGGCAACTGTCTGGCACCGAGCCACCGGACCAGCGCCGAGGAGGCGTACCCCAGGACGCCGACCGCGATCATCCCGACGACGACGTTCGGGTACTCGCCGGCGGTGAACGCGTTCCAGATGAAGTAGCCGAGTCCGGTGCTCGATAGCAGTTCCGCCGCGACGAGACTGACCCATGCCAACCCCATCGCGTTGACGAGCCCCGTGTAGATCGAGGGGAGCGCACCGGGCAACACGACGTGACGCAGGGTCTGTGACGAGGAGGCCCCGAGCGAGCTGGCCGCCTGTGAGAACTCCTCCTCGATGTCTCGAACCCCCTCGATCGTGTTGAGGAGGATCGGGAAGAACGCGGCGAGGAAGATGATGAAGCGGACGATGTTCGCGGGATTGATCAGGATGATCGTTAGCGCGGGGAACCACGCGATCGGCGGGATCGGGCGGAGCACTTCGAGGGAGGGGAAGAGGAGGTCCTCGGCGACCTCGCTGCGCCCGATCAACAGCCCCAGCGGGACCGCAACCACCGCGGCGATCACGAAGGAGAGATATACCCGGAACGTGCTCAACAGAACCTCTTCCCAGAACGACGCCCCAGTTGCCGCGTCGACGAACGCCACCACCACCTCCGGCGGCGTGGGAAGGCTCGGAACCGCCCCGACGATCATGGTTGCAACGACCCAGATCGCAAGCAGCGCCAGCAGCGACACCGACTGCTCGGCGCGCCGGACGTACTCCATCAGGCCCGCCCCTCCGCCTGTTCCATCGCGCGTTCGGCCTCGTCGTGGATGCTCTCACTGGCCCGGCGCTGGAGCTCGTTGAACCGATCGGTGGTGACCATATCCGTATCACGCGGCCGGTCGAGGTCCACGTCGATGACGTCTTTGACCTGGCCCGGCCGGGCAGTCATCACGACCACCCGATCCGCGAGCAGGATCGCCTCCTCGACGTCGTGGGTGATGAAGAGAACTGTGCGGTCGTCGTCCTCCCAGACGTCGAGCAGCTTCTCCTGCATCAGCTCCTTGGTCATCGCGTCGAGCCCGCTGAACGGCTCGTCCATCAGCATGATGTCGGGATCGTTCGCGAGCAGCCGGGCGAGCTCGGCGCGCTGTTGCATCCCGCCGGAGAGCTCGTGAGGATAGGAATCCTCGAACCCCTCCAGCCCCATCTGATCAAACAGGCTGTCGATGCGACTTTGGTCGACCGCATCGCGCATCTGAGGGCCGAACCGGACGTTTTCGGTGATCGTCTTCCACGGGAACAGCCGGTTTTCCTGGAAGACCACTCCCCGGGAAGGGTCGGGCTCGTTGACGGGATCGCCGTTGACCAGCACCTCGCCCTCGGTGGGGTCGAGATAGCCCGCGATACACTCCATCACGGTGGATTTCCCACAGCCAGAGGGACCGAGGACGGTTACGAACTCCTCGGCCTCGATGTGGAGATCCATCGAATCGACGGCCGTTAACTCACCACCGTCGGTGCCGTACACCTTCGTCAGGTCTTGGATGTTGACGGTGCCGGTCCCGCTCGACTCCGTCCACGACCGGAACTCATCGTCGGCCGTGTCGTCGTGGGTCGCGTCGGTGTGTTGTTCGTCCGTGGCGGTGCGAGCGTTAGTGGTGTCACGTTCACTCATTGTGTTTCCTCCATCGTAGACCACGGCATCAGCCAGTAGCCGAGGTGCTCGACCAGCAGCGACGACGCGTAGCCGAGCGCGCCGACGGCGAGCATGCCGATGACGACGATCTGGTTCTGCAACAGTCGCGATCCTTGCATGATGATGTAGCCGAGTCCGGGGCCGCCAGTGAGCAGCTCCGCGGCGACGACCGTGATCCAGCCCAGTCCGACCCCGAGCGAGAGGCCGGTGATAATCGAGGGCAGCGTCGCCGGCAGCACCACGTGGCGGAACACGTCGCCCGAGGACGCGCCGAGGCTCTCGGCCGCCCGGCGGTACTCGACCTCGATGTTCCGTGCGCCCTCGATGGTGTTCGTGAAGATCGGGAAGAACGCCCCGACGAACACGACGAACAGTGCGGGCAGCGGCACCGAGATCGATCCCAGCGCGAGCGTCGGGAAGACGATGATGGCGATCGGGAGCCACGCGATCGGCGGAATCGGTCGAAACGCTTCCAACGCGGGGTACAGCAGGTTCCCCCACCGCTGGCTCGTACCCACGACCAGCCCGGTCGGGATCGCCAGCACGGCCGCGAGCCCGACCCCGATCGCTACCCGTGCCGCCGAGTAGACGGCGTGGAGATAGATGGTGTCGCCACCTTCGGTCAGGGGTTGGCCGGCGAGCGCACCGGCGAACTCCACGAGGGTCGTCACGGGGCTGACGAAGTGATCGAAGTTGAGCACGCCGAACCGGTAGCACAGCCACCAGACCGCGACGAACCCGACCAACGAGAGGAGTTTCCGGACGCCCCTGGTCGGCGACGGCAGACTCTCCCCGAACTGGTCGCTGATCCGCTCGGACACCGAGCGCGTACTCATCGTCCACTCCCGGACGCGTTGCCGGTCGCCGAGCCGTTGGTCGCGCCCGAGCCGTTGCCGGCCGATCGCGGCGACCACTCTACCGCGTCGTCGAGTTCGGCCGCCGCCTCGTTGAGTAGCTCTGGCTTGTACCGATCGTCGGGCGGCGGCGCTTCGAGCGCGCCCTGGCGGGTGAGAAACTCCGGTGCGGTCTCTTTCATCAACCGGCCTGGTTCCGTCGCTTGCTCGTAGTCGGTTGCGTACCGGAGTCGCTGGACGTTCTCGCCGATCGGCGGATCTTTGTAGACACCCCATCGAAGCGTCGAGCGGTTGAAGTATCGGAGGTCCTGCTCCTGCTCGACTAGATCGAGGGTTCGCTCGTGGTCGGTGGCCAGCACCCGTGTCGCTTCGAGTTCGGCCTTCAGGATCCCCTTGGCTGCCTCCCGGTGGTTGTTGATCAAGTCGTCCGTCATTGGGATCCCGCCGGCATCGATTACGTCGTACTCCGCACCCGTCGAGACGTATCGGGTGAGATCGTCTTGGAAGACCGACTTGGCGATCGAAGGTTCCCAGCCGACCCCTGCGGCGATCCGGCCCTCACGGAGGTTGGCAAGAATGGTCGAGATGCCGGTGTCCTCGATCGTTACGTCGATACCCTCCTCTTCAAGCACGCGGAGTAGATATCGATGGGAACACGCGCCGACCGTAACGCCGACCGTCTCACCGGCGATGTCGGATGTTTTCTCGATGTCGGAGTCCTTGGGGACGACGAGGAGGTTACACTGCTGTCCCCGCGACCAGTTTGCAAGCCCGACGAGGCTGGCCGGGGTCTCGGTCTGAGCGATGGTCGTCAGCGCCGGCATATCGCCCATCCAGCCCGCCTGATTCTTGCCGACGCTGATCCGGTTGCCGATGACCGCTCCCTGGAGCGCTGACTGCCACTCCAGGGAGTAGTCGTCGGGGAGGTACTGCTGTGGAATATCGCTGTGTTTCATGATCAGCGCCTCCCACGCGTGCGCTGAGAACGGCTGGTACCCCATCGTCAGCGTCGTTCCGGTACCGGCTGCGGAACCGAGACAGCCAGCTAGTGCCCCAGTCCCCGCGACGGCTGACGCCTGGAGGAACCGTCGGCGCGACGAACCTGTTCTTTCGTTCTTCGATAATGTATTATCGTTCACTTTCTTCGTCGTTCGACCGTTCGTTGATTGGCACACGCTGCGTTACGAACCGCGACCGACGTCCGAACGGGGACCGCAGAATCGGCGCGCACGACGCGGTCCGTCCCGCTCGCATCGAGCGCAAGATGTCGGTAGTAAATATTGTGGCCGTTTCCGGCCTAACCTTGTCGCCTGCGAATGAAAGTGCCCTCGTCTCGACCCGCCGCACGGCGGCGTTACTGCAGAAATCTCGTCTTTCGCCCTGAAAATCACTCCGACGCGCCCGACCGGATCACGCGCTCGGCCGCGTCGAGCGCCGCCTCGCGATCGAATCCCTGAACGATCGTTTCGAGCTCCTCGCGCGATGCGTCGCGAAGGTCCCGGGCGTGCTCCGCGATCAGTGGGAGTACACGAACCAGGTTGTCGACGATCGGGATATCGGCGACCTGAGCCGACCGTGAGAGGGGGTTGAGGTCGATCACGATCTCGGTTTTACCCATCGCATCGAGCGCTGCCGCCCGATCGCCGTCCTCCAGCGGAACGAGCACGACGTCGGCGGCGTGGATGCCGTCGGCGTCGACCGTCGCGCGAGCGTGGTCGAGCCCCGGGATCCGGCCGTCAGCTGCCAGACCCTTCACCTCGCTCGCTCCGTGCTCGCGAAGATGTTCGGCGATCGCCGCCATTCGTTCCTCGGTACGATTGAAGAGGTTCACCTCGATGTCGGCGTCCGTCGCTTGGGCGAGATCGACCACCGCATCGGGCGAGAGCGCTGCGACGTTTCCGTTCACCGAGATCACGGGGTGGTCGGCGAGCAGGAACTCGGCGGCCGCGGCGCGGGCGGCTGCGTCGGCGCTCTCGATGGTTCGTTCGCCGAGCAGGTAGTCGTACGTCTCGCCGCGCCCTTGTGCGATGAGTCCCTGCAACGAGGTAATGCCCTTCTCGACACCGGCCTCGATCCGGTGGCGCGCAAGCAGCGACTCGTGGCGGGGGTGTGACTCCGGGATCTCCGTCTCGTCGTCCGGATCGACGGGAATCTGCGGCTCCTCGCTCATACGATCGCTCGGCCGGTGAGAAACAAAAGCACCCCGTGTTGGCACCGGTGGCGGCGTTCGCCCCCTGGTGAAAGCGCTCACTTGGCGTCGGGCCTGACGACTCCCGCGCCTGGCGGGTGGATCGCACAGATCGAAGGCTCGTAGCCGGCATCCGAGAGGCCGGTGTCGAGCGCGAACACCGTTTCGCCGAGCATCGCCATCGACGCCGCGCCACCCGCGGCCTCGACTGCGGCGATGGCGGCGTCGACCCGTTCGGTCAGCAGCTCGGCCTCGCGGGCGAACGCCGCCGAGCACGATACGAGGTGTTCGAGCGTCGGTGCCTCGCGGAGCGTGGCGAGTGCGCGCTCGCCGGCTGCCGACAGTATGTCGGTGTCGCCGCTGAGGATCGCCTCGGTCGAGCGCCCGCCGAACGAGACGTACTCGATTCGCCTGTCCGCCCGAACTGGAATCCCGTCGAGAGCGCCGTGGGGTGGCGCGCCCGGCTCCAGCCTGAGTGGTACGCCGCCGCGCGCTTGAGCCACCACGTCGCCGAGTCCCGTTCCGGCAGCGACCTCCGCAGCGTGAGCTACCTCGACCAACTCGTTTTCGGTGCGTTCGAGATCGAAGCAAGCGTTCGCCGCGAACGCCGCGCCGAGCGCCGCACCGCCCGAGACGCCGAAGCCCGCACTCACCGGCAACGGCGTCTCGACGGCAACGCGAGCGGCAACATCGAGCGTGTCGAGCGTGCGCGTCACGGCCGCCATCTCGACGGATTCGCCGCCGAGGGTGATGGTTGTCGCGGCCGTTTCGTTCGCTGGCGTGAGCGTAACCGTCACGCCGTCGGTGAGCGCGAGTCCGGCTCCGCGCGACCCCGCATTGCGGGGGTCATCGTGAGGATGAACGCTGAAGAATCCGGTAACGTGGCCGGGGACGAACGCCTGCGTTGGGTTCGCCGTCCGCTCACTTCGTTCCCCGGCCGACATCGACATACGAGGGAATCGGCCGTCGGTCGGGATAAATCCGCCCGTTCGGCGATCAGCCGATCCCTCGCTTCGTGGCGTGGCTCCTGATAGCGCAAGACGTGACCGCGAGCGCCGGGAAAAACGCTTTGTGCGAGTCGCCGCTATCGGAGAAGCGACGATGAAGACGGCGATCGATCGTCGGTTTCACGAACCAGGAGAGATCGCCACCGATCGTAGCCTCGCTGTGCCCCGTAAACACATGATCGACTTCCACCAGCAGCGATATCGATGAACGACGAGAACGACGCGAGCGAGGCGATCGCCGAGTCGACCGATCACGCCGCTTCGGGCGCGCCCGACGCCGGCTGGGCGATCGGTGACCGCTTCTCCTCGGAGGAGATCTTCCAGCGAGTGCTCGCCACCGCCGACGAGGAGGTCGCCACCGGCACTCGCGAACTGCTCTTCAGCGGTCTCGCCGCGGGCTTTGCCATCGTCATCACGTTCGTCGGTCACGCGGCGGTGAGCGCGTACTTCCCCGAGAGCACGCTGCTCGGCTCTCTCCTGTATCCGATCGGCTTCATTTACATCATTCTCGGGCGCTACCAGCTCTACACCGAGAACACGCTGCCACCCGTGGCGCTGGTGCTGGCTCGCCTTGCCAGCCTGCCGATGATGATGCGCGTCTGGGTCGTCGTACTGGTCGGCAACGTCCTCGGGGCCGCTCTCGGCGTGTTCGTCCTCGCCAACAGTCACGTGCTCTCGACCGCGGCAATGCAAGCGGGTGCTGACTTCACCCGGACGGGGCTCGAAACCGCCTGGTGGGACGTGTTCTTCAAGGCGCTCTTTGCGGGCTGGCTCGTTGCCGGCGTGGTGTGGCTCGGTCACGCCGTCCAGGACTCGGTCACGCGCCTGCTCCTCATCTACATCGTGTTCTACACGATCGCCGCCGCGGAGCTCTACCACGTCGTCACCACCGCGGCCGACGCGCTCTTTTACGTGTTCATCGGGGAAGCCGGACTTCTCACCGTCGGCTACGCGTTCTGGCTTCCGGTGTTGCTCGGCAACACCGTCGGTGGCGTCTTTCTGGTTGCACTCGTGAACTACGGGCAGACCGAACGCCAGCGCTTCCCCGAAGTCCGTGAACTCTCGCTGCGCGAGTGGCTCGTCGGCTGGGAGGGTGGCCGCGAGCGTGAGCCGGTGAACGTCGAGGAAGCCGGGCCCAGAAACGACGACTGACGAGATCGCCGCTTGACCGGGAACGACGACGCGCTCCGCGAGGCAGCGTCCGGACGGCCGTCGGGACGAATCGTTCAGAGCAGCTCGATCGCGGTGATCACGGCGTAGCCAGCGCCGAGCGCGAGCGCGAGCGACCCGATCCACGCTAGCACCGTATAGCCCATCTTCTGTGCGCTGACGCCGCCCCCACCGGCCGCAAAGCCGCTGCCGATCACTGCGCTGACGATGATCTCGTTGAACGACACCGGGATCCCAAAGACGACCGCCGTCTGGGCGATCGCGAAGGAGGGGATGAGCGCCGCGATGGATCGCCGCGGGCCGAGCGAGGAGTAGTCCTGCGCGATCGCCTTGATCATCCGGGGCGCACCCATCCACGATCCGGCGAGCAGGCCGATCCCGCCGAACACCAGTAGCGCGAGCAACGACACCGAGAACGGTAGCGTCGTTCCCTGAAACGCGGCGAGCAGCGGGCCGACCGCGAGCCCGACCTGGCTCCCGCCCGCCGAGAACGCCACGAGGCCGCCGAGCGCGAGCAGGAAGTGGCGCTCGGCGCTGTCGACGCCGGAGCCGAGGTCCCAGACGAGCGCGCCAGCGACGAGACCGGCGACGATGACCGACACGAGTCCCGTCCCGACCGCCGTCGAAACCGGGAGCTCCGTCGCTACTGTGGCGGCGATCGACCCCCCACCGGACCCCGAGCCGAGAAGGGTAAAGGGGACGTTCGCCACGATGAGTCCGACGATCCCGCCGAGGATCGGGACGGTGTAGCGCTCGGGGATCGCTTCGTGTCGAAGCGTCCGTGCGGTGATGTACGCGATACCGCCACCGACGAACGGCGTGAGTATCCACAGCGCGCCGATCTCGGCGTACTTCGGCCAGACAGGACTGCCGCCGAGTCCGAGCCCGACGCCGACGACCGCGCCCGTCACGGTGAACGCCGTGGCGATCGGATACCCGGTGAAGATGCCGATCGCGACGAGCCCCGCCGCGAGCAGGAGGAGCACCGTCGAGGCCGTCGGCGAGAGCGCAATCCCGCCGACCAGTCCTGTGCCGACCGCGTCCGCGACGTTCGCGCCCTGGAGCACCGCGCCCAGGAAGCCGAGAATGCCGACGAGAAAGCCCGCGCGCATCACCGAGATGGCGCGTGCGCCCACGGCGGGCGCAAAGGGCGTCGATCCCGACGATCCCGCACCGATGGTCCACGCCATGAACAGGCTCGCGACAGTCGCCACGACGAGGATGGCTGCCGTTCCGGCCGCAACCATCCGTCAGGTCGTCCTCCAGTGGGACGCGCCTGTCGTCGACGCGCTGCGTGTCTCGTTTGCGTACACGTCGGTCATGGAATCGTATCGACACCGCTCTCGGTTAAACTGTTGTCCCTGGCGCTCGCGTGGCGTGCCGAAGTTCAAAGGAGCGACCGACGATTGTATGGCGATTGGCACTGGTTTCGGAGTTCCTCCATCACCGGTCGTTGTCTTGGTAAAAATCGGCGTGCGAGATGGAGAGTGGCATGCAGTATGGCGGGACGTGTTGTTCAGCCGTGACGGGCCGAACAAGCTATTGCTCGGATGGGTGGTATGAGCGACTCGGTCATTGAGCGACGAGGACGACAGCAACACCCGCGAGCAGGAGTCCTGCGACTCTCGTGGTGGTGAACTCGTCTCCGAGCGCGGCCATCCCGATGAACGCTGCGACGACGAAATACATGGCACCGAGAGTCGAAACGACCGTCGTTGAGCCACGTGAGAGACCGACGTACATGGAGATGAAGCCGATTCCGGCGAACACTCCAGCCACACCAGCGAGCGCCCCGCCCCGTGGCGTGATGGCCAGCGAGGCACCTGACACGATAACGAACCCGACTGCAAGGAGGGCTGCGACGAGATACGATATTGCGGCGGCCGTCTTCGGGTCGATTGATTCCGAGGCAGCGTTCCCCACGACGATCCAGATTCCCCACGAGACCATCGTCAGCGATCCGAATACCACAGCCGAACTCACCTCAGGGACGTCCATCGATGCGTACGTTCTCTCCCGTCACAGTAAAAGACGCCGTTTGTAGCAATTCTGATCGAGGGAGAGGGAACAACCGATGATCGACTCACGCCCTAGATCTCGCAACTGCGTGGGGAGATTCGCGCAAAATCACGGGCTGCTCCGATACCTCCTGTAGGGTCACTCAGAGATTCATGTTGATCGTCTTGGTCTGGGAGTAGTGTTCGAGGGTATCCTCGGCCTGCTCGCGGCCGATTCCGGACTGCTTGTACCCGCCGAAGGGCTGGCCCGCCGGGAAGTCGTTGTACTGGTTGACCCAGATGTTGCCCGCCTCGATGTCGCGGGCCGCACGGTTCGCTTTCGAGAGGTCGTTCGTGATGACGCCGGCCGCGAGACCGTAGTCGACATCGTTGGCTCGCTCCATCATCTCGTCGTAGTCCGACCACGCGAACACTTCCTCGACCGGGCCGAAGATCTCCTCCTGCACGGGGTCGGAGTCGTGATCGATGTCGTCGATCACCGTCGGCACCACGAAACACCCGTCGGCGAGCGCGTCGCTCTCGGGCTGGCCCCCACCAGTCACGATCCGTGCGCCGTCATCGCGCGCCTGCTCGATGTACGAGAGCGTGCGTTCGACCTGCTCTTCGGAGACTTTGGGTCCGAGTCGGGTGTCCTTCGAGAGCGGATCGCCCATCTGGAGTCCCTCGGCGCTCTCGACGAACGCCTCCATGAACTCCTCGTAGATGTCCTCGTGGACGAACAGTCGGGTGCCCGCGGTACAGCACTCACCGGTGTTGTAGAACATCGCGATCATCATCACCCGGACCGCCTGCTGGATGTCGGCGTCGGGGAACACCACGACGGGACTCTTCCCGCCGAGTTCGAGGGTGACATCCGAGACGTTCTCCGCGGCGGCCTTCATGACCTCCTTGCCGACCGCGGTCGACCCAGTGAACGAAACCTTTCGGACGTCCTCGTGTTCGGTGAGCGGCGCGCCCGCCTCAGCCCCGTAGCCCGTGACGACGTTGACGACGCCGTCGGGCACCACGTCGTCGATCTCGCGAACGAGTTCGAGCACCGAGAGCGGCGTCTCCTCGGCGGGTTTGAGCACCACCGTGTTGCCCGCCGCGAGTGCGGGCGCGAGCTTCCACGTCGCGATCAGCAGCGGGAAGTTCCACGGCACGACCGCCCCGACCACGCCGTAGGGCTCGCGGATCGTCTGGATCGATTTGCCCGACCCGGAAGGAACGGTGTCGCCGCCGTGGGTTCGGGTCGCCCCGGCGAAGTACCGGAACTGGTCGGCGACGAGCGCGACGTCGGCGCGCGCCTCGCGGATGGGTTTGCCGTTGTCGAGGCTCTCGATTCGCGCGAGATCGCTCCGGCGCTCCTCAACCCGATCCGCGATCTCGTTCAGCACGCGCTGGCGCTTCGTGGCGTCGGCCTCGGACCACTCCGTCTCGTAGGCGTCCCACGCGGCCTCGACGGCCCGATCGACGTCCTCGCTGTTGCCTGCCTGAGCCTCGGCGAGCACCTCGCCCGTCGTGGGGTCGCGCGTCTCGAAGGTCTCGCCCGACGCGCTCTCGACGAACTCGCCGCCAATGTAGTGCTGTGCGGGTTCGTCGGGGATCAGCTCCTCGCGCGCCTCGCGGTGGCGCTCCCTGATCTCGTCGCGACTCTCCTCGGGCGTGCGTGCGTCGGTGGACATGCGTCCCGCAAGAGTTGCCGAAGCGTGAAAAACCGTTCTGATACTCACTCACACGGATCCGCTGACCGCACGACACCGTCCCGATCTACGGCGACAGGCGTTGGCGATCCGGCAAGACTCGCTCCGCTGGCTCCCAGCGTTTTCGTCAGGGACTCAAACGCTGGCGATCCCGTGGGAAGAGGACGGCCTCCCGGATGTTCGGCAGATCGAGCATCGTCATCACGAGGCGCTCGGCACCGATCGCCCAGCCGGCGTGGGGCGGCATCCCGTACTTGAACATCTTGGTGTAGTACTCGAACGCCTCGGGGTCGAGGCCCTGCTGTTCGAAGCCCTCGACGAGGTGGTCGTGGCGGTGCTCACGCTGGCCGCCCGAGACGAGCTCCATGTTCGGGGCCATCATGTCGAACCCCGTCGAAAGTTCGCCGTCGTCGTGGTCCTTGATGTAGAACGGTTTGATCTCGCTCGGCCAGTCGGTCACGAAGTAGTGACCGCCGACGTCGCTGCCGAGCGCCTTCTCGCCCTCGGTCGGGAGGTCGTCGCCCCACACCAACTGCTCGTCGAGCTCGCCGGTGGCGTTGATGCGCTCGATCGCCTCTTCGTAAGTCAGCCGCGGGAACGCCTCCTCGGGAACCGAAAAGTCGTCGTAGCCGAGCGTGTCGAGCTGGTCGGTGCAGTTCGCGGCGACGCCCTCGTAGGCTGCCCGGACAACCTGCTCGCACGCGTCCATCGCCTCCTCGTGGTCGATGAACGCCGACTCGAAGTCGATCGAGGTCGCCTCGTTGAGATGGCGTGGCGTGTTGTGCTCCTCGGCCCGGAAGATCGGCCCGACCTCGAAAACGCGCTCCAGACCACTGCCGACCATCAGCTGCTTGAACAGCTGTGGCGACTGGTTCATGAACGCTTCCTGCCCGAAGTAGGTAATCGGGAACAGTTCGGTCCCCCCTTCAGTACCGGTGGCGACGATCTTCGGGGTGTTGATCTCGGTGCACTCCAGATCGCGGAACGCCTCGCGGGCGGCCCGGAGCACCTCGGCGCGGATCTCGAAGATTGCCTTTGCCTCCTCGCGCCGGAGATCGAGGGTGCGGTTGTCGAGCCGGGTCGGGAGTTCGGCCCCGACCTTCTCGGAGGGGTCGAGCGGGAGTTCGGGTTCAGCGGGCGCGATCACCTCGACCGACTCGGGAACGATCTCGACGCCGGTCGGTGCGCGTTCCTCTTCTTCGACCTCGCCGGTGACAGCGACGACACTCTCGCGGGTGAGGTCGGTGCCGGCCTCGACAAGTTCGTCGTCCATCGCGTCTTTCTCGAACTTGATCTGAATCTTCCCCGTCCTGTCTCGGACGATCAGGAAGGCGATTCCGCCGAGGTCGCGGATCTCGTGTGCCCAGCCTGCAACCGTCACCGTCTCGCCCGGTGTGGCCGCGGCGGCGTGGGTTCGGTCCTGCATGCTGCGGAGTTTCGGAGCCGCGGTCTTAAACGCCGCCCTTCGGCGCGCTCACTCGATCGAGAGCCGTCCGTCCCCGCCAGCTCCCGACTCGCCTTCGTCCCACTCGATCTCGAACTCGACGCTCAACTCGTCCGGGCCGCTGCCGGTCTCGCGTTCGGCTTTGACCTCGAACGTCGGCCGCGCCGGCGGGGCGAGCGTCACGTGCTGGTCGCCGGCCTCCAAACCGATCTCGTCGCCGGCGTCGAGCTTGTCCGCCACCGTCCGCAGGTAGCTGGCGATCTCGCTCCGGTCCATCGACTGCTCGGTTTCGAAAAGTACCTCTTCGGGCATGCGCTTCCGTACGCACCGATCGTATAAGAACAGTTGTATCGTTCGGTGTGCAGAAACTACTCAGCGATCGGGTTCGACGGGCTCCTGGCCGGCTTCTTTCGCGCCACGGACGGTCTCACGGACCGCGTCGCAGCCCTCGTCGTGGACGAGATCGCCGACGATCACCGTGTCAGCACGTCCCCCCATCTCGCGTGCGGCATCGTAGTCGCCGATTCCGCCACCGTAGAAGAGAGTGGCGTCGTCGAGCGCATCGCTCGCGGCGGTCACGACGTCGGGATCGCCGAACGTTCCCGAGTATTCGAGGTAGACGATCCGCTGACCGAACATCCGTTCGGCGACCGTGGCGTAGGCCGCGACTTCGTCGGCGTCGAGATCGCAGTTCGCCTGGGTGTACTCCGCTACCGAAGAATCGGGGTTCAGGACGATGTACGCCTCGGTGTGAGTTCGATCCCAGTCGATCTCGGCATCCATCCGGGCCCACTCCTTGTGGACGCCGGTCAACCACGCGATGTCGCCGGCGTTGAACACGGTTGGAACCAGATAACCACTGAGGCCGTCGGCGTGGACCACGGTTCCCGGGTGGCTCGGCTCGATGTACACCGGCACGTCGTGCTCCCGGCCAGCGGCGGCACACGGCTCGATGACCTCGGTCATCTTTTCTTCAGTCATCCCGGTCGTCCCGCCGATCTCGATGGCGTCGGTCCCCGTCTTACAGACATCGGCGTAGCTCTCGCCGTCGACGAGCGTCTTGTCGGGGTCCAGCTTCACGATGTGGTCCCACTCCGTCCACGGGGCGCTCATACAACCGACATTCCAGTGTGGCCTAAAACGTCTTCCGTAATGACCACGGACGGAAGTCTCAATCCGCCTTTGCTTGCCATTTTCGGACGTTGTCGGCGCTCACGCCCTGGACCTCGGCGGCGACTGCGTCTGCCTCGCCCTCCCGGAGATCGGTGAGGCTCTCGATCCCGACGGCGGCGAGCTTCTCGGCGGTCTTCGCTCCCAGTCCATCGAGATCTTCGAGGTCCGTGGCGGCTTGGCGCTCCTGGTATTCCTGGTAGTTACACACCGGACAGCCGAGTTCCCACGGATCGTCGCCCGAGTGGACCACGAGCTCGGGCAGGTCGTGCTCCTCGCAGTACTCGTCGGTGACCTCGATCTCGCCACGGCGCGGAAGGGGTAAGGAATACTCGCAGTCAGGATACCGCGTGCAGCCGGCGAGGCGCGAGCCCGTCCGGAGGGACTTGATCGCGAGTTCGCCGCCCGCTCCGGCGGCGTCTTCCCGCGGGCTCCGCCCGCTCGAACGGTCCGAGGCGCTCTGCGCCTCGCCATCGCCGCCTTCGCCTCGCGACCCCTCCGGCGTCGCGCCCTCCTCGTTGCCACATTCCGGACACATACCGATCACACGGTCTTCGGTCTCGTCGGCGTCCTCGGCTGCGCAGATCGGACACCCATGAACGAACGTGTTCCGGCCGTCGAGCATCTTCACCGCCCGAAGTTCGTGTTCGTCGCACGTTTCCTCCTGGATCACCGGTTTGCCCGAAGAGGGTAGCGGCAGAGTGAACTCACAGTCGGGGTAGCCGTCACAGCCGACGAAGTACGAGCCGTGGCGGCTCCGGCGGACGAGCAGGGCCGCCCCGCAGTCGGGACACGGCCCGAGGGTCTTGTCGACCTTGAGCGAGTTTCGAAGGTAGTCGCCGATCGCCTCGCGCGAGTCGTGGAGTTCCTCGAAAACGGTCGACAGCATCTCGCGGGACTCGTCGGTCACCTCGTTGAGGGTAATTTCGCCGCTCGCGATCGCGTCCATGTCGGCTTCGAGCTGCTCGGTCATCTCTTCGCTCACGACCTGCTCGGCAAAGCGCTCGCCGGCGTCGACGACCGCCTTCGCGAGCGTCGTCGGCCGCGGCGGGTCGTTCTCGATGTACCCCCGATCGTAGAGCTTCTCGATGGTGTTGTGGCGGGTCGCCTTCGTCCCGATCCCCATCGACTCCATCGTCTCGATCAGTCGAGACTGGCCGCGCCGGCGCGGCGGCTGGGTTTCCTTGGCCTCGCTCCGGACGTCGCTCACCGGCAGTTCGTCGCCCTCCTCGACGTCCGGCACGTGGTTCTCGGTGGAATCGACGTAGGGGTAGACCGCGTGATACCCCGGCTCCAGGAGGCGCTTGCCGTTGGCTTTCAACTGGTGGTCGCCGGCCACGGCGGTCACCCGGAGATGCTCCCACTCGGCGGGGTCGGCAACGGTCGCGAAGAAACGCCGGACGACGAGTTCGTACACCGCACGCTCGTCGTCGCCGAGTTCAGTCGTCGAAGGGAGCTCCCCGGTGGGGTGGATCGGCGGATGGTCGGTGGTCTCCTCGTCGCCCTCTGTGGGAGTCGGCTCGTTCTTCAGGAGCGCATCGGCGTCGTCGCCGAACTCGGAGTGGTCGGTGAACTCGGAGAGCAGCTCCGCGACGTCGAGATCGTCGGGATAGACGGTGTTGTCGGTCCGGGGGTAGGTGATGTAGCCCGCGGTGTAGAGCTCCTCGGCGAGGCTCATCGCGCGCTGGGCGGAGTAGCCGAGCGAACTCGCGGCGCGGATGTACTGGGTGGTGTTGAACGGGGTAGGTGGGTCGTCAGTTCGTGTGCGTCGGCGGACTTCCTCGACTGCCGCCGTGCTCGCCCCGCGGAGGGCGTCGTACACCGCTTCCGCCACGTCGCCATCCCAGACCCGCTCGGCCTCGCTGCCGTCATCGTCGTAGAAGTATTGTGCCTCGAATGTCGCCTCGTCCTTCGCCAGATCGCAGAACAGCTCCCAGTAGTCGTCGGGATCGAACGCCTCGATCTCGCGTTCGCGGTCGACGATCAGCTTCAGGGTCGGCGACTGGACCCGCCCGACGCTGATGAAGTCGCTCCCCATCTGTTTCGCCGACAGCGAGAGAAAGCGGGTCAGCGCCGCGCCCCAGACGAGGTCGATCTCCTGGCGTGCTTCTCCGGCGGCCGCGAGTTCGAAATCGAGGTCGTCGAGATCGTCGAACGCCTCGCGCACCTCGGGTTCGGCGAACGACGAGAAGCGCGCCCGCCGGATCGGGGCGTCGGTCACGTCCCGCACGATGTCGTGGGCCTCCTTCCCGATGAGTTCGCCCTCGCGGTCGTAGTCGGTGGCGATGATGACGCCGTCGGCGTCCCGGGCGAGCAGCCGGAGGGTACGGACGATGTTCTCGCGACTCTCGTGTGGCTCGACGACCACCTCGGCGTCGATGAGTTCGACGGGTTCGACGTCGCGCCAGTTCGAATACTCCGGCGGGAAGTCGTTCTCGACCACGTGGCCGGAGAGTCCGACGCACCGCCGACCGCCCCACTTGTAGACGTTGACGCCGTTGCGTCGATCGACATCCGCGCTCTCACCGCTCAGGATCTCGGCGATGTTTCGCGCCGCGGTCTCCTTCTCCGTGATGATCAGCTCCATCGGACGATCCCTCCCCCTCGCGTCATTGGCTCCGATAGGCCGATACGGCTTCTAAACCTTTCGCAAACCACGAGACTGCGCGGGAGCGCCCGGACGCCTGCGCGGCCGCAGCGCCCGATCCACCGGTTTCGCAGCGGTCGGTCGGGCCACTCACCCGAGATCGAACTGCTCGGCCGCGGTCGCCATGTCCTTGTCGCCGCGACCGCTCAGGTTCACGAGGATCGTGTCGTGCTCGGCGGCGATCTCTTTCGCCAGCGCGAGTGCGTGGGCCGTTTCGAGCGCCGGGATGATTCCCTCGGTCTCGCTTAGCTCCCGGAACGCCGCGAGCGCGTCGTCGTCGGGTACCGCATGGTACTCACACCGGCCGACGGCCTGGAACATCGCGTGCTCGGGACCGACGCCGGGGTAGTCGAGGCCCGCCGAGATCGAGTGGACCTCGACGTCGTCGTCGATGACTCGCGTCTGCATCCCGTGGAGCACGTCGTCGGTCCCCGCCGCGAGCGGCGCGGCGTGGCGCTTCGAGTCGCCGCCTTCACCACCACCCTCCGCGCCGTAAAAAGCCACGGGATCGTCGCGGAACGCGTTGAACAGCCCCATCGCGTTCGATCCGCCGCCGACACACGCCACGGCCGCGTCGGGGAGGTCGCCCGTGCGCGCCTGAAACTGCTCACGGGCCTCGTCACCGATGGTCGAGTGGAACTCTCGAACCATTCGCGGGAACGGGTCGGGACCCACGACCGACCCCACCAGATAGTGCGTGTCGTCGACGTTCGCGGCGAAGTCTTCGAGAGCGGCGTCGACCGCGTCCGCGAGGCCCGCCCCGCCACGGGTCACCTCGTTGACCTCAGCGCCCATCAGCCGCATCCTGAAGACGTTCATCCGCTGGCGTTCGATGTCCTTTTGGCCCATGTAAATCTCGGTGTCGAGGCCGAACAACGCGCCCACCATCGCGGTCGCGGTGCCGTGCTGGCCCGCGCCGGTCTCGGCGATCAGGCGGGACTTGCCAGCCTTCTCCGCGAGCAGCGCCTGGCCGATCGCGTTGTTGATCTTGTGCGCGCCGCCGTGGAGGAGGTCCTCGCGCTTGAGGTAGATCTCGGCCCCGTAGCGCTCAGAGAGTCGCTCGGCGTGAAAGAGCGGCGTGGGTCGTCCGGCGAAGTCTTCGAGGATCGATCGGAACTCCGTCTGAAACTCCTCGGTGCTGGCGATCGAATCGAACGCTGCCGAGAGCTGATCGAGCGGCTCGTCCATGACCTCAGGGACGTGTCGCCCGCCGAACCCCTCGAACTCGCCCGCGTGGTTCGCATCGTCGTTGCTCATCGTATACCAGTTCTCGCCAGTAGCGTACAAAGGAATACCGGCTGTGTGATCCGTCGCCGGTGTCCCTCCCCTGGGAACTCAGCCGTCGAGTTCGTCGCGAAGCAGTTGGTTCACCGTTCCCGGATCGGCACTCCCGCCGGTCGCGCCCATGACCTGGCCGACGAGGAAGTTGAGAGCGCCGTCCTCGCCCGTGTGGTAGTCCTCGACCGCGCCCGGGTTCTCGTCGATCGCGGTCGCGACCGCACGTTCGATCTCGTCCTCGCCGGTAGCTCCGAGTCCTTCGCGCTCGATCACGTCGTCCGGACCCAGATCCTCGTCGAGCATCGCCCGCAGTACGACCTCCTCGGCGTTCTTCTCGGTGATTTCACCCGTTTCGGCGAGTTCCACCAATCGAACGAACCCGTCGAATCGGTCCTCAACGTCCCCGATTCGCATGTCGCGGTAGTTGAGTTCGCCCAGGAGGGTGTCGGCGACCCACGACGCCGCAACGTCGGGATCGAACCGGTCGGCCACCCGCTCGTAGAAGTCCGCGACCGCGCGGGTGGAGGTGAGCTTTCGAGCTGCCGCCTGACTCAGGCCGTACTCCTCGCGGAACCGCTCACGTCTGGCGTCGGGGAGTTCCGGGATCTCGACCGCCTCGGCTCGGTCGGCGACCTGGAGCACGGGGAGATCCGGCTCGGCGAAGTATCGATAGTCCTTCTCTTCCTCTTTCGAGCGCATCGAGACCGTCACACCACGCGATTCGTCCCAGTGACGGGTCTCCTGTTCGATCGTCCGATCGCGCTGGAGCGCGTTGCGCTGGCGCGTGACCTCGTAGGCGAGCGCCTTCTCCGCGCCCTTGTGGCTCGAAATGTTCTTGACCTCGGTTCGGTTGGCCGCCGTGAGCGCCTCGGTCTCGATCGTCCCGTCCGCCTCGATATCCTCGCCGGGCACGAGTGAGATGTTCGCATCCACTCGAAGCGACCCGTCCCGCGAACTGTCGAACACGTCGAGATATTCGAGCACCTCCGTGAGCTTCGCGAGGAAGGCCCTGACCTCTTCCGGCCCTCGGAAGTCGGGCTCGGTCACGATCTCCATCAATGGGACGCCCGCGCGATTGTAATCCACGCGGGTGTACTCGGCGGTGTCGATACCCCCACTACCGCCGGCGTGCTGGAGACTGCCAGGGTCCTCTTCGAGGTGGGCGCGCTCGATCGCGATTTCCCGCTCGTCGTCCTCGATCGCGACGGTGAGTGCGCCGTTCTCACACAGCGGCGAGTCGTACTGGGTGATCTGGAAGTTCTTCGGGAGATCAGGGTAGTAGTAGTTCTTCCGGTGGAACCGAGTTTCGTCGGGCACGTCGGCGTCGATCGCGGTGGCGAGTTTGAGTCCAGCCTCGACTGCGGCCTCGTTCAGCACCGGGAGTGCGCCGGGCAGGCCGAGACACGTCGGACAGGTATGGGAGTTGGGCTCGTCGTCCTCGAAATTCGTCCCGCAGCCACAGAATATCTTGGTGTCCGTTTCGAGCTGGACGTGGACTTCGAGCCCGATGACGACGGCGTGTTCGCGCGCCGCGGCGGCGTGGGCAGTCATTGTGCCTGTGTTCGTCCGCACCCGCTAAAACGTGACGCCATCACCGTTCGTCCCGATTTCGACGGAAACTCCTTCCCCTAAAATAAAACCTAATTGACCATTGTCTGACGCATGTTTATACCCGTGGAACAGCCCCTAATCGGTATGTCGGGCAATCGCGTTGAGGAACTCGAATCGCGGGTTACTGAACTCGAAGCCACACTGAACGGTCTCACCGAGGAACTCGTCGAGACCAAAGATCGACTCCGCGAACTCGAAAGCGACGAGTCCGAGGAGTACATCGAGGCCGGCGTCGGGACGACGCCCGAAACCGAGGTCGATACCGAAGAGAGCGCCGTCGAAGCCGCTGTCGAAGGAGATAAGCACACCGAAGACGACTCTACGGACACGACGGAGGCCGACGATATCATCGTCGCGTAGCCGCCCCACGAGCACCCCATGAACATCAAGACGCTCGTCCTAGACAACTTCAAGAGCTTCGGCCGGAAGACCCGAATCCCCTTCTACGAGGATTTCACTACTGTCAGCGGTCCGAACGGCTCCGGCAAGTCGAACATCATCGACGCCGTGCTGTTCGCGCTCGGCCTCGCTCGCACCCGAGGCATCCGCGCACGAAAACTCACTGACCTGATCTACAATCCTGCCCACGACGACGGCGGCGGGGTCGGTGGCACGCGAGAGGCGAGCGTCGCGGTCGTCCTCGACAACGAGGACGGCACGCTCACTCGCGCCGAGGTCGAGAGCGCCGCCGGCACGGAGGACGTGGGGGACGTCGACGAGATCACCATCAAGCGGCGAGTCAAACAGACTGAAGACAACTACTACTCCTACTACTACATCAACGGCCGATCGGTGAACCTCGCAGACATTCAGGATCTGCTCGCCCAGGCTGGCGTCACCCCGGAGGGGTACAACGTGGTGATGCAGGGCGACGTCACGGGGATCATCAATATGACGGCGGGCGAGCGCCGCGAGATCATCGACGAGATCGCGGGCGTCGCGGCGTTCGACGCGAAGAAGGAGGACGCCTTCGAGGAGCTCGAAGTGGTCGAGGGCCGGATCGAGGAGGCCGAACTCCGGATCGAGGAGAAAGAAGAGCGCCTCGAACAGTTGGAGGACGAGCGCGAGACTGCACTCGAATACCAGGCCTTCCGTGACGAGAAAGAGGAGTACGAGAGCTACCGGAAGGCCGCCGAACTGGAGGAAAAACGCGAGGCGCTCGCCGACACTCGCGAGGAAATCGACGTGCGCGAAGACGAAATCGAAGAACTTCGGCGCGAACTCGACGAGCGCGAGGGTCGCGTCTCCAGACTCGAAAGCGATCTCGACGACCTCAACACCGAAATCGAACGGAAGGGCGAGGACGAGCAGCTCGCGATCAAGCGCGAGATCGAGGAGGTCAAAGGCGAGATCGGTCGGCTGGAGGACAAGATCGAAACTGCCGAGGAGCGCATCGAGGACGCAGAGAACGAGCGCCGCCAGGCGTTCGTGGAGATCGATCGCAAGCAAGAGACCGTCGACGAACTCGAAAGCGATATTCGGCAGGTCAAAGTCGAGAAGTCCTCGATCGCGACGGAGATCGAGGACCTCGAAGACGATCTCGCCGAGGTCGAAGCCGAAATCGAGGCGACCGATACTGCGTACGACGAGCTGAAGGCCGATCTCGCGGAGCAACGCGAGGCGCTCGAAGCAGAGAAGAGCGCAAAGAACGAGAAACAGCGCGAGCAGGACCGACTGCTCGACGCGGCGCGGCGGCGGTCGAACGAGCAGTCCGAGACCGAAACCGAACTCGACGAGGCACGCGAGCGGATCCCCGAAATCGAGGCCGCGATCGGGGATCTGGAGGACGAGCGCGAGAAGGCCGCGACGAACGAGGAAAACATCGAGGACGTCGTTGCCGATCTCAAGACCGAGAAACGCGAGCGAAACGAGGACTTAGACGAGGTCGAGGAGGAGCTGCGGGCCGCCCAACAGAAATACGCCGACCTCGAAGCCAAGACCGACGAGAGCGGGTCGTCGTACGGCCGAGCGGTGTCGACGGTTCTCAATGCCGATCTCGACGGGGTTCACGGGACGATCGCCCAGCTCGGTGGCGTCGACCCGGAGCACGCGACCGCGTGCGAGACCGCCGCCGGCGGACGCCTGGCCCACGTCGTGGTCGACGACGACGGCGTGGGCGAGCGCGCGATCGAGTACCTCAAATCGAGAAACGCGGGTCGGGCGACGTTCCTCCCGCTGACCGAGATGCAGCAGCGCTCGCTGCCACGGTTGCCGGACCGAGACGGCGTAGTGGACTTCGCCGCGAACCTCGTCGACTACCCGAAGGAGTACGCGGGCGTGTTCTCGTACGTCCTCGGGAGCACGCTCGTGGTCGAGGAGATGGCGACCGCGCGGGAGCTGATGGGCGACTACCGGCTCGTCACGCTGGAGGGCGAACTCGTGGAGAAGAGCGGCGCGATGACCGGCGGCTCCAAGAGCGGGTCGCGGTACTCCTTCGGATCGAGCGAGGGCCGGCTGAAGCGGGTCGCGGATCGGGTGGCGGAGCTCGAAGAGGAGCGCCGCGAAGCCAAAGAGGCGGTGCGCGACGTCGAGGGACGACTGGACGACGCGCGCGAACGGCGCTCGGCGGCCGCCGAGCAGGTGCGAGAGGTCGAGGCCGACATCGAGGCCAAAGAGCGCGAACGCGAGGAGGTCGAGGAGCGGATCGCCTCGCTCGAAAGCGAGATCAACGAGATCGAGAGCGCCCGCGAGGAGGTCGACGAGGAGATGGGCGAGCTCGAAAGCGCGATTGCCGACCATGACGATCGGATCGAGGAGATCGAGAGCGAGATCGCCGAGCTGGAGGGCGAACTCGCGGATTCGGATGTCCCGGAACTCACCGAAAAAGCCGACGCGATCGAGGGTGAGATCGACGACCGCGAGGATCGGATGGACGATCTCGACGGCCGGCTGAACGAGCTCCAGCTCGAGAAGGAGTACGCCGAGGACTCGATCGACGATCTCCACACGACTCTCGAAACCGCACAGAATCGGAAGGCCGAGAACGAGGAGCGGATCGAGGAGCTCGAAGCCGAGATCGAGGAGTGCGAGGCCACTCTCGACGAGAAGGAGGCCGCGGTCGCCGAGCTAGAAGACGAGCTCGCCGAGCTGAAAGAAGATCGTGCCGAGTTGAAGGAGGAACTCCAGGACGCACGGGCGGCCCGCGACGAACAGAAGGAGATGGTGGATGAGGCCGAGGACGCCCTCGAAGACCGGCGCGAGACCGCCGAGCGCCTCGACTGGGAGATCGACGAACTCGCTGCGGCGGTCGGCGAGTACGACGCCGACGAGATTCCCGACCACGACGAGGTCGAGCGCGAGATTTCACGGATCGAGGGCGCAATGGAGGAGTTGGAGCCGGTCAACATGCTCGCGATCGACGAGTACGACGCGGTCGAGGACGACCTCGCGGATCTCACCGACAAGAAGGCAACCCTGACCGACGAGCGCGACGGGATCGAGGAGCGGATCGAGTCCTACGAGGCCCAGAAGAAGAGTACCTTCATGGAGTCATACGAGGCAATCAACGACCAGTTCGAGTCGATCTTCGAGCGGCTCTCCGCCGGATCCGGGACCCTTCACCTCGAGGATCCGGAGGATCCCTTCGAGGGCGGGCTGACGATGAAGGCCCAGCCGGGCGACAAACCGATCCAGCGCCTCGACGCGATGAGCGGTGGCGAGAAATCGCTGACCGCGCTCGCATTCATCTTCGCGATCCAGCGTCACAACCCTGCCCCGTTCTACGCGCTCGACGAGGTCGACGCCTTCCTCGACGCGGCCAACGCCGAACGCGTCGGGGAGTTAGTGGACGAACTCGCCGCTGACGCCCAGTTCATCGTGGTCTCGCATCGCTCGGCGATGCTCGAACGCTCCGAGCGCGCGATCGGCGTCACGATGCAGGGTGACAACATTTCGGCGGTGACTGGGATCGAACTCGGTGCACAGGAGGTCCCGGCGGATGACTGATCCGGCCGATCCTGAGACTCCACCCGAGATGGCGGAAGCGGCCACTACTGGTGACGAGATTGACGGCGGCGCGGACGAACCTGACGAGGAAGTCGAACCGGTCGAGCTGCTCGTCAGACTGGCCGAGGAGGGCGAGATCGAGCCGTGGGACATCGACGTGGTCGAGGTCACCGACGCCTTCCTCTCGCGGCTCGACGCTGCCGACCTCCGGACCTCCGGTCGAGCGCTGTTTTACGCGAGCGTGCTCCTTCGAATGAAAAGCGATGCGCTGCTCGAACCCGACGAGCCGGAGCCCGAACCCGCGCCCGAGCCGTGGGAGGACGCGTGGGACCCCGAAGACGGGGCGGACGGGGGCGAGTTCGGTCCTGATCCGGTGGCCGCGCTCGAAGACGAGATGGACCGCCGCCTCGACCGGAAGCAGGCCCGTGGGACCCCAGAAACGCTCGACGAACTCGTGCGGGAGCTCCGCGAAGCCGAACGCGACTCGTGGTGGAAGGAGTCCCGAACCTACGACACCGACGGCTCGCCGAAGGGCTTTCAACGAGGTACTCAGACCCTCGAATACCGGTCGGGTGACGATCTCCGGGTCGACGACGAGCCGACCGAGGCCGAGGTCACCGCCACGGCCCACACCGAAGACATCGAGACCATCATCGCGGACGTCCAGCGCGTCCTCCGCAAGCAGTACGACGCCGGGCGCGAGGAGGTGCTCTACGCCGAAATCGAGGAAGCGGGTGGGTCGCGCGTCGAAACCTTCCTCGCCATCTTGTTTCTCTCACATCGGGGGCACGTCCGACTCGAACAGGACGAACTGTTCGGCGACCTCTGGATCCAGAACCCGGCAGCTGACGTCGGCTCGACCGAAGCGATCGCGGACTGATCGGCTCGACTTTCCAGCGTCGTAGGGCTGATCCCGACTGATCGGATACAGGGACGTTTGAGAACACCCGAACCGAACAGCACGATGTCAACCAACGAAAGAGCCATATCTTCACACGATATATGATAACGTCGGACATGACGCCAGAACGAGTTCGGGAGCGCCTGGCCGAAACTGAAGACAGGATCGACCTCGACCAGTTCGTTGCGGCGCTCGAATACGTCCGCGACGACGGCCGGACGTGAATCGACACGAGGGTTCACACCGATCGGTCTGCATCGGTCGATCGGGATAGCGTCGGCTCAGTCGAAATACTCGCCCGCGAGCAGGTCGACCTGCTCTTTCGTTTCGTCGGGGATCGCCTCGCCTGGGGTGTTGATCGTTCCCTCCAGGGCGTGCTCACAGGAGCACTCGCGTTCGTCGGGCAGCGTTCGGATCGCGTGTTCGACGGTCGCGTTGATCGCTTCCTCGTTCGCGGCGGCGTTTTCGAGAACGTCGCCGAGGCGGTCGTCGATCGCACCCTTCCAGACGCCCCAGTCGGTGATTCCGGTGATCGTCGCGTAGCACAGTTCGGCCTCGCGGGCGAGTTTCGCTTCCGGTACCGCAGTCATGCCGGCGAGATCCCAACCCTGCTCACGGAACCACTCTGACTCGGCCTTCGTCGAGTACTGTGGCCCTTCGATACACACGTAGGTGCCGCCCTCGTGCGCGCCGTCGTCGGTGGCCACGTCCGCTGATGTGACGAGATGGGTAGTCATATGGGGGCAGTACGGCTCGGCGAACTCCATGTGGACCACCATCCCGTCGCCGAAGAAGGTGTACGGCCGGTGGCGGGTGCGGTCGAACAACTGATCGGGCACCACGAGGGTTTGCGGCAGGAGGTCATCGCGGAGGCTTCCGACGGCGTTGGTCGCGAGTACGCGCTTAACGCCGAGCTGTTTCAGTGCGTGGATGTTCGCTCGATACGGCGCGTCGGTCGGCGAGAACTGGTGATTATGGCCGTGTCTGGGGAGGAAGGCGACTTCGGTACCGTCGAGTTCGCCGACCGTGATCGGCGCACTTGGCTCGCCGAAGGGTGTCTCGACCGCTTCCTCGTGGACGTCGTCCAGATCGAACGCTTCGTAGATCCCGCTGCCGCCGATGATGCCGATCATACTCGCTTGCTCGCGTGTGCGCGGCTAAAACACTACGGGAAAAACGCCATGACTGCTCCGAGCCTGGATCGACCGTGGCCTGTACCGACGCTGGGACGCGATCCGGGCCGAGTGGGTTGGCGACACCGACTGCACTGGGGTTACAGACAGCACCGTGAACGCCGACACTGATCCGCTGACGCTGGCTGCGGACCTGCTCCGAGCGGTACGCTACGGCGAGCTGACCAGGCACTACGAGCGTACGCTCCGTGACCTCTCGCCCGCAACGCTCCAGGACGCGCTCGCCACCGACGACCGACGGCTCGCCTTCTGGCTCAACATCTACAACGCCCACGTCCAACTCCTACTCGACGCCGCACCCGAGCAGTATCAGGACCGCCGGCGCTTTTTCGGTGCGAAGGTCGTTGCGGTCGCGGATCACGATCTGAGCCTCGACGACATCGAACACGGCTTCCTTCGTCGCTCACAGCACTCGTTGGGTCTCGGCTACCTCCCACGGCGAGCCGACGCATTCGAGCGCGTCCATCGTCTCGACAATCGCGACCCGCGGATCCACTTCGCGCTCAACTGCGGGGCCGAGAGCTGCCCTCCGATCCTCGCGTACGACCACGAGACCATCGACGACCAGCTCGATACCGCGACGGCGGGCTTTCTGGACACGGAAGCTACGTACGATTCCGACCACGACGTGGCTCGCGTGCCGCGACACATGCTGTGGTATCACGGCGATTTCGGGGGCCGGCGCGGAATCCGTTCGCTGCTCCGCGAACACGAGGTGATCCCTAACGACGCGACGCCCGCGATCCGCTATCGCTCCTACGACTGGTCGCTTGCTCTCGGGCGGTTCGGGTCGCGGGAAGCGGACGGCTCAGACACACCACGCGAGTAGCTGGACGACGACGAGCGCCACCATCGCGGCGACGCTCGGGAACGGCACTTGGCGCTCGGTGTAGCCCACTGCTCCCCACACCGACACCGGCAGGACGACTAAGCTCGCCGCCGCGACCACAGCAGGAAGCGCACCGCCCGCCAGCACGGGAAGGGATCCGAACGCGAGGCCGACTGACCCGACGTACAACAGTTTGAGCCGTCGCGGCGACCACCGTGTCACGAGCGTTCGCTTCCCGACGGCGGCGTCGGCCCGGCGGTCGGGCCACTGGGTCGCCAGGAGGTTGGCGAACACGAGTAGGAAGAAGGGAACACAGGCGAGCAACGTTCGCCAAACCGGGCCGTCGAGGACGGCCGCGCCGTACGCCGGGAGGACGAGGCCGCCAAGCACGGCGTTGTCGAGTTCGCCCCAGCCCCGCCACGCGAGCCGCAGCGGGCCGACCGAGTACTGCCAGCCGAACGCGGCGATGACCGCGATCAGCGCGAGCGCAGGCTGGGAGAGGACGTCAAGGACGAGCCCGACGAGCACGACGATCGTCCCGACGGCGAGCGCGACGATCCCGGCGCGGAGCGCGAGGCTTCGGGGAAGCCCCGTCTTCACGAGCGCGCCGCTCCCGCCCGAAAACGGTGTACGATCGGTCAGCGCGTCGGTCTCGTGATCGGCGTACTCGTTGGCGTAGTGGACGCTCGCGGCAACAGCGAGCAGTGCCGTGGCTCCGAACGCAAGCCTTGCAATGTCGAGGGCTGCCCCGCTCGACAGCGCGATCTTCGCGCCGAGCGTGTAGACGACGAGCACCAGAAGGAGCTGTGCGGGACGGCTCATTTTCCACAGCCCCCAGAGCTGTACCCGGAACTCCGAAAACGCGGTGTTCTCGTCGGTCGTCACCGTGGCCTCCGTCATCGTGGATCGAGAACTCTCGATTTCGCCGCGAGTTGTCAGTCGACCAGCCGCCACTCGTCGGTGTCGGTTGGTTCGATCACGCTCCGCCGGTGCATCTCCGCCAGCACTTCGCCCATCCGATTCGGTTGGGCGACCTCCATCCCGATCCGATCGAGATCGTGGTGGTCGGCGAGGAGGTCGCGGATCGCCTCGGTCGAGACCGTCTCGCGGTCGGCCCGCTCCATGACGCCGCTCACGAGATCGATCATGTCCTCGATGAAGTTCCACGGGTAGACGATCCACGCCCACTCGTCGAGACGCTCGCCGACGTAGTCGGGTTCGAACTCGCTCGTGCCGAGGAGCTGAAGGGTTGCAGTGCGCACATCTCCGGGATCGCGGTCGAGGACGTACTCGTGGGCGTGTTCGATCGACCCGCCGGTGTCGGCGATGTCGTCGATGATGAGCACGTCCTTGCCCTCGACCGATCCCTCCGGCATCGGGTATCTGATCTCGGGCTCGCCACTTTTGGCGGCGGTGCCGACGTAGTGTTCCATCTTCAGACTGGTGAGGTCGTCGAGCCCGAGGAAATCACACAGACAGCGGCCTGCGAACCAGCCTCCACGGGCAAGCGCGACGACCACCTCCGGTTCGAACCCCGAGCGCTTGATCTGGTCGGCGACCGCCCGGCACCGACCGTAGATGTACTCCCAGTTGGTGACGGTGCAGGTGAACTCGTCCGGCAGTTCGGACATAGTGGTACTCCGGCGTGGTTCCGTGGCCGGACCGGTTAACCCTGTCCGTCGAACGGCCGCCGATAGTTGCCGTCGACCGAGCATATAAGCGACCTGCGAATGAGCGCAGGTGTTTCATACTGGCTCGGACGAACCCCGGTGTTATGCTCGATACCGACGACATCTTCGACGTTCTCGCCGCCCGTCGTCGACGATACGTGCTCTACACCCTGCTCGAGGTCGAGGGCGGACTCGGGCTCCGTGACCTCGCCGGGGTGATCGCGGCCGCCGAGACGGGGCGGCCGATCGCATCGGTGGCCGGTGCGTGTCGCGAAGTCGTTACTGATCTCGCTCGTACGCACCTGCCGGCACTCGACCGGGAAGGACTCGTCGAGTACGACACGAAGCGGGAGTACGCCAGTCTCGCCGACGGTCACGAGCGAGCGATGTCGTATCTCGATCTCGCCAGCCGATACGAGCGCCCGCCGACCGTCGCCAGCCCGGACGGCGCATAGGTCGCCAACGTGGAACGGCCAGCCGGAGGATTGAGGACACCCGACGGCGACCCGTCGGTATGCGCACCGTCCGAACGCTTCTAGTCGACGCTTTCACCGACGAGCCGCTCGCGGGCAACACCGCCGGCGTGGTGCCAGAGGCGGACGACCTCTCTGCCGCCCAGATGCAGGCGATCGCACGCGAACTCGGCGCGAGCGAGACCGCCTTTTTCCGCTCGGCCGACGACGCCGATCGCCGGGTCCGCTATTTCACCCCGACGACCGAGGTCGATCTCTGCGGCCACGCCACGATCGCGAGCCACGCGCTGCTCCGCGAGGACGGCACGATCGATGACGGTGCGCACACGCTCACCACCAACGTCGGTGTGCTCGACATCGAGATCGACGGCGAACAGGTCTGGATGACCCAGAACGATCCCGCAATCGACACTGTGGATCTCGATATCGAGCGGGTGGCCGCCGCACTCGGCGTCGAGACGGCAGCGATCGCGGATGTCGATCTGCCGCTCGCGAGGGGGTCGACGGGACTCCCGTTCCTGATCGTGCCAATCACCTTCCTCTCGGCGCTCGGCGAGTGCGAACCGGACTTGGCAGCGATCGAAACGCTCTGCGAGTCGGCCGACGCGACCGGGCTGTACGCCGTCACGTTCGATACGCTCACCACCGATGCGACCGCCCACGGGCGGATGTTCGCGCCAGCAGCGGGCGTCCCCGAGGACCCGGTCACGGGCACCGCGAGCGGGGCGGTCGGGGCGTATCTTCGGCACTTCGAGGCTGTCGAGACGAGCGAAATGATCTTCGAGCAGGGCCATTTCGTGGATCGTCCGGGCCGTGTCGATGTCCACATCGACGCCGATGCACCGTCTGGCGAGCAAGTGCGGGTCGGGGGTCGTGCGTCGATCGCACTCGATGGCGAGCTGGCGGTCCCCGAGATCGACGAAGTCGGCGTGATCGAAGCATAAATCACGACGATCTTGGCCGAAGGTTCATATCATTCGGGAGATAACATCGTTCGTGGATCCCCTCGTACTGCCCGAATCCGGCGCTCTGACCGTCCTCGTCGGCCTGGGTGTGCTGGTACTCGGGTATCTCATCAAGTTCCGTGGCTGGACGTTCCTCCTCGCCGGCTACGATCCGAACGCCGTCACCGACGAGGCGGCGCTCGCCGACCTCGCGGGCGGAACCATCATCCGGATCGGCCTCACCGTCGTCGTCTTCGGGATCGTCACCGCCGTCGGGGCAACGTCCTCGCTGCTCGACACGGTCTTCGCGATCGCCATTCTCGTCGCCGCTGTCCGCCTCGTCTATCGGGTTCGGAAGCACACGACGGCCTGACCCCGGCGGGGCACGGCGGCGATCTCCTCGTCACCCGATCACACCTGACGATGCAAGTAGTGTGGAAACGACATCGTCTCGGTGCTGTCGCTCGGCTGGTTCGGAACCTTCTTTATCGACGTTCGTGAGTGTTGATCCACATGGCAGTACTCTGGCTGGACGAGGTCGGGAAAGACGACATCGGCGATGTCGGCGGCAAGGGGGCGTCGCTCGGCGAACTCGCCGGTGCCGGACTGCCCGTGCCGCCCGCGTTCGTCGTCACCGCGGGGACGTACCGCTCGTTCATCGAGGAGACCGGTATCGACGAGGAACTGTTCGACGCGGTCGACGTCGATCCCGACGACTCGGCCGCGCTCGCGGAGGCCCAGGCCCGCGCCGAGGAGCTCATCCTCGACACCGAGATGCCCGACGACCTCCGCGAGGAGATCGTCGCAACCTACGGGAACCTCGACGACGGTGAGGCGTTCGTCGCGGTGCGCTCCTCTGCCACCGCCGAGGACCTCCCGGACGCCTCCTTCGCGGGCCAGCAGGAGACGTTCCTGAATGTCACCGAGGAGGATCTCGTCGACCGGGTGAAAGAGTGCTGGGCGTCGCTGTTCACCCAGCGCGCGATCTATTACCGCGAACAGCAGGGGTTCGAGCACGACAAGGTGGACATCGCGGTGGTCGTCCAGCGGATGGTCGACGCCGAGAAGTCGGGCGTGATGTTCACTTCCCATCCCTCGACCGGCGAGGACGATCTCATCGTTGAGGCCGCGTGGGGGCTCGGCGAGGCGGTCGTGGCGGGCGAGGTCTCGCCCGACAACTACGTCTTCGACCGAGCGAGCGGGGAGATCGATTCGGTCACGGTCGCCGAGAAGAACACGATGTACGAGAAAAGCGAGACCGGCGAGACCGTCTCGCGCGAGGTCCCCGAGGACAAACGCACCGCCCAGGTGCTCGACGAGAGCGAGATCGACAGGTTGGTCGAACTCGGCGAGCGCGTCGAGGACCACTACGGCGAGCCCCAGGATGTGGAGTGGGCGATCGTTGGGGAGGATGTGTTCATGCTCCAGTCCCGGCCGATCACCACGATCACCGAGGGCGACGATTCGGCGAGCGGTTCCGAGGCGGGCGTCGCCGACGGTGGCGGAGCCGACGACACGACGGCCGAAGAGGTCCTGCTCACGGGCCTCGGCGCGAGCCCAGGCGTGGCGAGCGGCTCCGTCAGGATCGTCGAGACGCTCGATCAGCTCGACAAGGTCGAGGAGGGCGACATCATCGTGACCGAGATGACCACGCCCGACATGGTGCCCGCGATGAAACGCGCGGGCGGGATCGTGACCGACGAGGGTGGAATGACCTCCCACGCCGCCATCGTCTCGCGGGAACTCGGCGTGCCTGCGGTCGTTGGCTCACAGAGCGCGACCGGTACTCTCGAAGACGGTCAGCTCGTCACTATCGACGGCGACAAGGGCTCGATCCGTGAGGGCCGGACCGCGAACGGCGAGCGCGACGCCGTCGAGGAGGTCCGGCCGCAGGCCCCGGTCAAACCGATGACCGCGACCGAGGTGAAGGTCAACGTCTCGATCCCCGAGGCCGCAGAGCGAGCGGCCGCGACGGGCGCGGACGGCGTCGGGCTCCTTCGTCTCGAGCACATGATTCTCTCGACGAACAAGACTCCCGAGAAGTACATCGCCGACCACGGCGAGGACGCCTACATCGACGAGATCGTTGAGGGTGTCCGGCGGTCGGCCGACGAGTTCTACCCCCGGCCGGTGCGGGTGCGCACGCTCGATGCGCCGACCGACGAGTTCCGTCAGCTCCAGGGCGGCGGCGACGAGCCCGACGAGCACAACCCGATGTTGGGGTATCGGGGCATCCGCCGGAGCCTCGACACGCCCGACGTGTTCGTCCACGAGCTCGAAGCGTTCCGTCGGCTCTACGAGATGGGCTACGACAACGTCGAGATCATGTTCCCGCTCGTGAACGATGTCGAGGACGTCCGGGCGGCGCGGGATCTGATGGAAGAGGCCGACATCGATATCGACAAGCGATCGTGGGGCGTGATGATCGAGACGCCCGCGAGCGCGCTGTGTGTCGAAGAGATGGCGAACGCCGGGATCGACTTCGCCTCCTTCGGCACCAACGATCTCACCCAGTACACCCTGGCTGTGGACCGGAACAACGGCCAGGTCGCCGACCGATTCGACGAACTCCACCCCGCGGTGCTCGAACTCATCGGCGAGACGATCGAAACCTGCCGCGAGCACGACGTCGAGACAAGTATCTGTGGCCAGGCCGGCTCGAAACCCGAAATGGTCGATTTCCTCGTCAACGAGGGCGTCTCCTCGATCTCGGCGAACATCGACGCCGTCCGTGACGTCCAGCACGAGGTCAAGCGGGTCGAACAGAAGCTGATCCTCGATACCGTCCGCTGAACGGACGGTTCGGCCCGTTGACCGCGAGCCGTTCGACACACCGCTCTTCCATCCGAATCGAAACACTACATTCTCACACCGGATACCACTGCGTTGAGGGCTGCGACAACGGTCTACGTTACCACGAGACTTACTCCGACACCAAACTCGAAAGCGCCCGACTGTAGAACGATCGCGGAACAGCGAAGCGAGAGGGTCTCGAACAGTCGAGAACTCGCGTAGGCGGAACTGACGAGAGCAGTACCGAGGATCACGACGAAGTCGATGGAGAACGGGACCCTGGTTGGTAGGAGCTACTCTATATCCGCTCTGTTGAAACAAAGATAACCCAGAGCTAGTGGTATGACAACCCACAATCCGATGACGATGAACCCATACCAATCCTGCCAGATATTCGTCTGCAGGTATGGGAACCGGGTGATTTCACGATATTCGGGGATGACTGCTCGTGTGGCGTGGGCGAACGCTGTCGAAGGATTGAGAGCGGAGAAAATCGATAACCAAGCCGGCTGTTCCCCTACAGGGACCGTATAGCCGATCGTCATCGTTTGCAGTACTGCCACGATTACGTCCCATAATATCAAAATCAGCGAGTACACCGCAACTGCACCGGCGAGCGCACGTTTCCGTGATTTCGTACTCGCCGAGAACCCAACTGCAATCGAAACACAAACCAGTGCATAGAGAACTGTGAGCAGCGTATAGAGTCCGAATTCAAGGAGTGCAAACGAATCGTACGAAATCAACGCTACGAGAGCAGCAGCACCGTAGCCGACCAGTATCGCTACCGAAACCACAGCAGTTTGACCGATGACTTTCCCGAAGAAAACCTCTCCTCGTGTGTTCGGCAGTCCCAGAATGAGCCGGATGCTGCCACTCGTGCGTTCACCAGCAATTGCTTTGTACCCAACCATCAGTCCAACCAACGGAACGAGATAGACGGAGGGTTGTCGCATACTGTTCAAAAGTGCCAGCGTGTTCACGTTCCCAGTAGAACCCATCATGTCAGGAATCCATTGGATTGCTGTTAGGAAGACAGCGAAAGCCATGAACAAGGCCATGAGTCCAATCAGAGTGTACGAACGAATCGAGTCGAGAAACTCCTTCCTCGTGACAGCGATCACACTCATTATCGTACTGTTTTCCCACCCATATCTTAATCTTGATGGTATTTCCAACCCAGTCAACAGACTCCGCTAACTAAGAGGTACCACACAGGAGGAACCGATCACGAGCACATCGAGTGTTGTGTCTCGGCGGTGTCGAGACACAACGGCTAAACCTGCCACACTCCAGCCATAGCTATGCAGCGGGCCACCCCGCAGGAGTTCTCCCGTGTCCTCTCTTCGATGTGTACGGAACCCCACCCCGCGGCCCGTGCGGCCGCCGAGGAGTTCCTCGCGACGAACCCCGGCGATCCTGCCACCTACGAAACCGTCGCCGACCTCGAACGCGAGGCCGTGTCGACGCTCGGCGAGATCGCCGGCCATCCGGAAGCGGCAGGATACATCACCAGCGGCGGCACCGAGGCGAACCTCCAGGCGATGCGGATCGCGCGCGATCGCGGGATGCACGGCGGGGCGGCTGGCGATCCGGCGACGAACGGTCGGGCGAACATCGTCGCGCCCGCGAGCGTCCACTTCAGTTTTCAGAAGGCCGCTGCCGTGCTCGGCCTCGAACTCCGGACCGCACCGCTCGGCGACGAGTACCGGGCCGACCCCGAGGTGATGGCCGAACTCGTCGACAGCGACACCGTCGCGGTGGTCGGCGTCGCCGGCTCGACCGAATATGGAAGAATCGATCCCATTCCAGCTATCACCGATCTCGCCCGGGAGGCCGGGGTGTTGTGTCACGTCGACGCCGCGTGGGGCGGTTTTCATCTGCCGTTCACCGATCACGACTGGCAGTTCGGTCACGCCGACATCGACACGCTGACGATCGACCCCCACAAGCTCGGTCAGGCAGCCGTCCCCGCCGGCGGACTGCTCGCGCGGTCGTCATCGTTGCTCAATGAGCTCGCGATCGACACGCCGTATCTCGAATCGGCCTCTCAGGCCAGTCTCACAGGGACACGGAGCGGGGCGGGCGTCGCGAGTGCGGCCGCCGCGATGGACGAACTCTGGCCGGACGGCTACCGCGAGCAGGCCGAACGCAGCCAGGCGAACGCCGACTGGCTCGCCGCTGCGTTCGACGAACGGGGCTACGACGTCGTCGAGCCCGAGTTGCCGCTGGTCGCTGCCGACCTCCCCGAAAGCGAGTTCGACGCACTCCGTGAGGTGGGATGGCGGATCGCGCGCACGGCGACGGGCGACCTTCGGGTGGTCTGTATGCCCCACGTCACCCGCGAGACGCTCCGGCGGTTCGTGACCGATCTCGACCGCGTCGAATAACACCACACTTAGGACCCGTGAGCGTGGATCCCCGACCGTGTCATTTCCCCTGCCCGCGGAGTGGCTGATTCTCACGGATCCCGCGGCCGGGGCGATCGTGCCGCTGCAGTTCGGCGGGCTGGAGGGAGCGGTCGAGAACGCGTCGGGACCACTCGGCCTCCTCGTCATCGCGGCGTACTCGTTTCTGATCGCGATCGTGCTGCCGTTGCCGAGCGAGGTCGTCCTCGTCCCCGCCGCGACCGGTCTCGGGTTCGGACTGTCCGAACCCGTCGCGATCGGCGTCATCATGCTCGTGAGCGGTTCCGCCAAGGCCGCCGGCAGCGTGGTCGCGTTCCACCTGGGCCACGAGGCGAAACGACAGTCCGGTCCCGTTATCGACCGGCTCCGCGAATCGCGGTTCGACGTCGTGGAGTGGTCCGAGCGCCGGACGGTCGAACTCGCGCGGGAGTACGGCTACATCGGCCTCGCGCTCGCGCTCTCTGTCCCCTTTTTCCCCGATACGCTCTCGATCTACGCGTTCACCGTCCTCGAAGAGGACTACGTGAAGTTCGCCGCCGCCACGTTCGCTGGAAGCGTGGGTCGCCTGCTCGTCACGGTGGGTGTGTTCGCGCCGTTTTTCGCCTTGTGATCCAGGGTTCGTCGATCCGCCGACCATAGTGTCGGCTGCCGGGCGTGGGGAACACCGTTATGTGTCCCGCGTTCGGACATGAAAGCGTGTCCCTGACGGTCCACCGCACGATGCGACTGCGCGCTATGCACCCCGCGTAGCGCGTGGTGGACCCGCCGGTACGTCGAACCCGCTGACGCGGTGACGACGGACGGGCGTAGAAACCGCGGCGCGTTCTCCGATCGTTCGCTCTTCAGCTACGACACAACTCCAGTCACCGATCATGCACATCAACGAGAAAACCGCGGGCTTTAGGCCCGCATCGAGGTATCGCTACCCATGAGCCACGAGTCGTTCCCCACCGAGAACCCGGCGGTGGTCACGTGTGGACTGCCGTACGCCAACGGCGATCTCCACGTCGGCCACCTCCGAACCTACGTCGGCGGCGACGCGTTCGCGCGCGCGCTCGAAACACTCGGCCAGCAGACCGCGTTCGTCTCGGGATCGGACATGCACGGCACGCCCGTCGCGGTCAACGCGTGGCGCGAGGGCGTCTCGCCCGAGGAATTCGCGCTGCGCCACCACGAGAAGTACGAAGCGACCTTCCCGAAGTTCGACGTCGAGTTCGACAACTACGGCCATACGGGCGAGGACGAAAACATCGAACTCACCCAGAGATTCGTCAGCGAACTCGACGAGGGTGGTCATATCTACGAGAAGGAAATCGAAGTCGCGTGGGATCCCGAAGAGGATCAACCCCTGCCCGATCGATACGTCGAGGGGACCTGTCCGTACTGCGGCGAGCACGCCCGCGGCGACGAGTGCGACGAGGGCTGCGGTCGCCATCTCGAACCGGGTGAGATCGAAGAGCCCACCAGTATTATCACGGGCAACCCCGCGGAGTACCGCACCCGCGAGCACAAGTTCCTCCGGCTCTCGGAGTTTCAGGACTACCTCGGCGAGTTCATCGACCGGCTCGACGGGACCGCGAACGCGCGCAATCAGCCCCGTGAATGGATCGAGGGCGAACTCCAGGACTGGTGTATCACCCGCGATCTCGACTGGGGGATCGAGTATCCCGGCGAGGAGGACCTCGTGCTCTACGTCTGGGTCGATGCCCCGATCGAGTACGTCGCCTCGACCAAGCAGTACACCGAGCGCGTCGGTGCCGACGAGTACGACTGGGAGCAGGTCTGGCAGGACGAAGGGGAGATCATCCACGTCATCGGTCGGGACATCATCCAGCACCACACCGTCTTCTGGCCTGCCGTCCTTCACGGGGTGGACTTCAACGAACCCCGGTCGGTGCTGGCGAGCGGGTTCGTCAACCTCGATGGCAAGGGCTTCTCGACCAGCCGGAACCGGGCCGTCTGGGCGGACGAGTACCTCGACGAGGGGTTCGACACCGACCTCTACCGGTACTACGTCACCACCGGCACCGGGTTCCAGCAGGACGTCGACTTCTCGTGGGAGCGCTTCGCCGAGCGAGTCAACGGCGAGCTAGTGGGGACGCTCGGCAACTTCTGTTATCGGTCGCTGCTGTTCGCCCACCGCAACTACGACGGGACGCCGGCAGGCGACGTTTCCGAGGAAGTCACGGAGCGTATCGAGGACGCAATCGACGACTTCGCCGCGGGCGTCGACGATTACTCCATCCGTGCGGTCGGTCAAGCCCCCGTCAAACTCGCTCAGTTCGGCAACGAGTACATCCAGGGTTACGAGCCGTGGAACCTCGACGACCCCGAACGTGGCTCGGTCATCCGGGACTGCATCCAGCTCGCGAAGGCGATCGCGGTGCTCGCCGAGCCAGTCATGCCGAGCACCGCCGAACGTCTCTGGAACCAGCTCGGCGAGTCCGGCTCGGTCCACGACGCTACCCTCGACGCGGCGCTCGAGGCACCGTCGGCCGACTTCGACGCGCCCGAAGAGCTGTTTGCGAAGATCGACGACGACCGCGTCGCGGAGCTGAACGAGGAGCTCGAAGCCCAGATCGCAGCTGCCAGCGAGGGCGACGCGGACGACGCACCCGACGAAGACGGCTCCGACGACGATACCGCCGGGACCGACACCGAGATCGCGGCGCTCGCCGACGAGCGGATCGGGTTCGAGGCGTTCCAGGACCTCGATATCCGTGTCGGCGAGATCGAACTTGCCGAGGGGATCGAGGGAGCGGACGACCTCGCCCGGCTGGAGGTCGATCTCGGCGTCGAAACCCGACAGGTCGTCGCGGGAATCAAACAGCTCCATGATCTCAGTAGTTTAGCAGGGACTCGGGTGGTCGTACTCGCGAACATCGAGAAGAACGAGCTGTTCGGCGTCGAATCGAACGGAATGGTTCTCGCAGCGGGCGAGGATGCGGACCTGCTCACTACCCACGACGACAGCGTTCCCGGCACGAAGGTCCGCTGAGACGCCTTCGTAGCGGACTGCGTTCGTCTGACTCCCGATTCAGAAGTTCGTCACCTTCGACTGGATGCGGCCGTCGTCGATCTTTTCGGCCGCCGTCTCGACGATCCGTCGATTACTGGCCTCCTTCCAAGAGCTATCGCAGAATGGCTTATATACTCGGTTGCGGAATACGGTGACTACGTCCGACGATCGGTGGCTTTTTGATTCTATTATCTCATTCGCTATGTATGACCGAGGATGTGGATGTCGAAGTCGAGCTCGAAGTCGAAGTGAATGGAGACGAACTGGAAGTCGAACTGGATCAGCCGGAAGAGGCCGAAGCAACGCTTGAAACGGAAGATCTGGATATCGAAGTCGAAATCGAGGCCGATGTTTCCGTCGAGCGAAAGGAAGGAGACGAGGACGATTCCGAAGAAGACGACGAGTCCGCTAACTAGTCCGAGGCGGCTGTACGCCCAGCGCCGGATGTCGCGTCGGAAACGGTTGCGTCGAGCACATTCGAGTGAATCTGACGCGTTCTCTACCGGGGCCGCTTCCGTTCTGGCGAGGCTGGCGGCACGCACTTCAAGCTGGAACCCGTTTCCGACGTATGGCTGACGACTGGAAATACGCGGTCGACGACTTCGAGGACGGTGACGACGCGACCGATGGGGGCGACGGGACCGGGATGGAGTCAGCCGACGGCGAGGCGACCGACGTCTTCGGCGAGGCAGGCGCGACCGACATCGAACCCGGCTCTCCGAGTCTCGAGAACACGCTGTTCGTTTGCCTCGGGGTCGCGGTCGCGCTGCTCGTGATCCTCGGCGTCTGAACGTCGGACCCAACAGTTAATCACGCGTCGCTCTAACACATGACTATGGTACTGGCGTTCGCGGCTGGTGCGGTCCCGCTCCAGGCGGACCTCCTCCTCAACCAGCTCCCGCTGGTGCTCGTGGTCGCCGGGCTCGGATTGATGGGCTTGGAGGCGCTCGCCCCGGGTGCGCACTTCGTGGTGCTGGGAGTTGCGCTGCTGGTCGCCGGCATGGTCGGGGTGGCGCTCGGTGCTCTCGGTCTCGGCGGCGTGATACTGGCGGTCATCCTCGCGGCGGTCGTGGTTGCCAGCGGTGCGGGGACCCTGTACGCCTATCGGAAGTTCGATTTCTACGGCGGGAAGAACATGGCCCAAACCACGGATTCGAACTCTCTCCGCGGGAAATCGGGACGGGTCACCGAGCGCGTGACCCACTCGGGCGGCCAGGTCAAACTCGACGGCGGCGGGTTCAACCCCTACTATGCTGCGCGCGCACTCGACGGCGAGATCCCCGAGGGCGAGCGCGTGATGGTCACCGATCCCGGCGGCGGCAACGTCGTCACCGTCGAGTCGCTCTCGGCGATCGAGGGCGACATCGACCGTGAGCTCGCCCGGGGACGCGAGGAGGAGCCCGACGACGAGCGCGAGCGCGAAACCGCGTGAATCGGCGTCGCCGCCGGTCCCGGCTATCGGTTTCTCCCGACCGAACCCTTATGTCCCCGTCTTCCTAAGTCAAGCTGGATGACACTCGTTCCGCTCCAGGCCGGCCTCGGTTTCGCTCCGGCGATCGTGGTACTGTTGGTGCTGGCGGTCGCGATCATCACTGTCTACAGCGCGGTGGAGATCGTCAACGCCTACGAGAAACGTGCGCTCACGGTGCTCGGCGACTACCGAAAATTGCTCGAACCCGGGATCAACTTCGTCCCGCCGTTCGTCAACAACACCTACCCGTTCGACATGCGGACCCAGACTCTGGACGTCCCGCGCCAGGAGGCGATCACGCGCGACAACTCGCCTGTGACTGCCGACGCCGTCGTCTACATCAAGGTGATGGACGCGAAGAAGGCGTTCCTCGAGGTCGACGACTACAAGCGCGCGGTCTCGAATCTCGCCCAGACCACGCTGCGAGCAGTTTTGGGAGACATGGACTTGGACGACACGCTGAGCAAGCGATCGGAGATCAACGGCCGGATCCGGAAGGAACTCGACGAGCCGACCGACGAGTGGGGTGTGCGGGTCGAGTCGGTCGAAGTTCGCGAAGTCAACCCCTCGGCGGACGTCCAGCAGGCGATGGAACAGCAGACCTCCGCCGAGCGGCGTCGCCGTGCGATGATCCTCGAAGCCCAGGGTGAACGCCGGAGCGCGGTCGAGAGTGCGGAGGGTGAAAAGCAGTCGAACATCATCCGCGCCCAGGGTGAAAAGCAGAGCCAGATCCTCGAAGCCCAGGGTGATGCAGTCTCCACAGTATTGAGAGCGAAATCCGCCGAATCGATGGGTGAGCGTGCGGTGATCGACAAGGGGATGGAAACCCTCGAATCGATCGGCCAGGGCGAATCGACGACGTTCGTCCTGCCCCAGGAACTCTCCTCGATGCTCGGTCGGTACGGCAAGCATCTCACCGGCAGCGACGTTCGGGAAGACGGCCAGGATCTCGACAGCCTCGATTTCGACGACGAGACTCGCGAACTGATCGGACTCGACGACATCGACGAGATCATCGGCAACATCGACGAGGACGCCGAACTCGATATCGAGGCGATGGAACAGGAGGCCGAAGCGATCAAAACCGGGGAGGCGACCGGCGACATCCAGGACCCCGATCAAGTCATCGCTGAGATGGACGAACCCGGCGGCACGACGAGCGACACCGATGGCACCGAACGCCCCGAAGGGACCGAGACGGGCAGCACCGAGGAGAGCGAGGCTGAGCCGGAACCTAACTGATCGCGGAGTGTCGTTTCGATCGGTCGAGACAGCAGTGCGCACGGTCGAAGAGGTTTTACGGAAGTTTCTCCAAGAGACCACAATGGCTGAGCGCGAGGTCGACGAACAGAAGCGGTCCACGCTCCGGCAGTTCGCCGCGCTCGGGGCAGTCGGCCCGTTCACACACCTCGCAACCGACGACAACGACAACGACGCCCGGAACGGTATCGCGGGCTACCTCGCTACGACGCCCGGGGCACACTTCTCGAAGCTTCGCGACGACCTCGATCTCGGCACCGGCGAGACCCAACACCACCTCCGCCGGCTCCAGAACGATGGGGCGATCGAGAGCCGACGTGACGGCGACTACCGACGGTATTTCCCCGCGAACGAGTTCGAAGAGTTCGAACAGGTCGCACTCGGCTATCTCCGTCGCGAGACGCCACGCGGAATGGTGCGCGCGCTGCTGACCGATCCCGATGCGACCGCGAGCGGTCTCGCGAGCGAAATCGGGGTTTCGCGGCCCACAGTGAGTAAACACGCCGCCGACCTCGAACGCGCGGGACTCCTCTCGCGCGCCGACGGCTACGCCCTCGTCCGGCCGGAGCTGCTCCTGACGCTGCTCGTGCGGTACGCTGATTCCTTCGACGCCGCCACGGTCCGGTTCGCGGGCGAGGCTGATAAGCTCATCCGGCTCGACCGCTGAGAACTGAAGAACCGCCGTCTCGCTTAGTTTTCTGCCGGGGCTCGCATCCCGCTCGTGTTGAGCACGAGGACGTTGTCAGTGTCGACCGTGCCGTCGATCTCGCCCTCGATCACGAGGTGTGACTTCGGTGTCGGACCGACCGTGACCGAGTCGCCGTCGTGGAACTCCCGGACCGATCCCTGGAGGTGGATCTCCGCGCGACATTTCTCGGGGTGGTGAACGCTGATGAGATCGATCTCCTGGACGTTCGCGTTCTCGACACGTTCGCCGTTGTGGGCCAGCGGAACGGTCTCCGGCTCGTCCATCTCCTGGATGTCGAGCGCGCTGTAGGCGTTCGCCGTCGGCTTGTAGCCGCCTTTCGGCCCCGGGACGCCCTCGACGAGCTGGAGCGCTTTGAGGCTCTGCATCTGGTTGCGGATCGTCCCCGGGTTGCGGTCGACCATCTCCGCGATCGACTCGCCTTTCACAGCGCTCTCGCTCTCACGGTAGAGATCGACCAGCTCCTGGAGAATCTTCTTCTGACTGTCAGTCAGTTCGATAGATGACATATGTCCGTATTCGTGACACGCCCACTTAAACCCGGTGGGTGTCCGCTTCCGGTCCGGCGATTCCGTCATCACCGTGACCGACACCGTTCCGATAGAGATTTGATGATCGGCACACCCCGTCGAACCATGCAGGGCCAGCGCGTGCTCGTCACCGGTGGTGCAGGGTTCATCGGGTCGAACCTCGCCAACCACCTCGCCGAAACGAACGACGTGATCGCGCTCGACGACGGCTACCTCGGGACGCCCGACAACCTCGATGAGGGAGTGGAGTTCGTCGAGGCAAGTGTGGTCGACGAGGATCTCCCGAGCGACGTGGACGCCCTCTTCCACCTCGCGGCGCTCTCCTCCCAGAAGATGCACGAGGAGAACCCCCAGCGCGGCGCGCGGGTCAACGTCGAGGGGTTCGTGAACACCGTCGAGCAAGTGCGACGCAACGGCTGTGACACCGTGGTCTACGCCTCGACGTCCTCGATCTACGGCGACCGGACCGAGCCCTCGCCCGAAAATATGCCGATCGAGGCCGGGTCGGGCTACGAGGCCTCGAAGCTCGCACGCGAGCGCTACGCCGAGTACTTCGCCAACCGCTACGACATGACGGCCGCTGGGATGCGCTTTTTCTCGGTGTATCAGGGCTACGGCGGCTCGGAAGAGCACAAGGGCGAGTTCGCCAACATCATCGCCCAGTTCGCCGACGACCTCGCGAACGGTCGCCCGCCGGTCATCTACGGCGACGGCTCGCACACCCGGGACTTCACCCACGTCTCGGACATCGTCCGCGGACTCGAACTCGCCGCCGACAACCGGTTGACGGGGATCTACAACCTCGGGACAGGCGAGAGCTACTCCGCGAACACGGTCGTCGCGATGTTGAACGACGAACTCGGCACCGACATCGAGCCCGAACACGTCGAGAACCCCATCGACGAGGACATGTTCGTCCACGATACGATGGCCGACGCCACGAAGATGCACGACGCGACCGGCTGGGAACCCCAGATCGACTTCGAAGAGGGAATCCGACGGGTCTGCGCGCAGTATCAGTAGCCGCGGCCCCAGTCGCCGCGGCCATCACAGCCGATTTTTATCCCCTGCCATCGAGGTGCTCCCATGACGATCAGTACGATCGGCGTCCCGATGGACCTCGGAGCCGACCGGCGGGGCGTCGACATGGGCCCCTCGGCCATCCGATACGCCGGACTCGCCTCGACGCTCGGCAATATCGGTCGCTCGTGCGTCGATGCCGGCGATCTCACGGTTCCCCACGCCGAGGAGCGCGATCCCGAGGCGAGGTCGATCGAGGCCAACGCGAAGTATCTCGACGAAGTCGAGTCGGTCTGTACGCGGCTCGCCGACGAGGTCGCGTCCTCGCTCGACGACGGCGCGCTCCCGCTCGTCTTGGGGGGCGATCACTCGATCGCGATCGGTACGCTGGTCGGCGCGTCGCGCGACGCCGAGATCGGCGCGATCTGGTTCGACGCTCATAGCGACGTCAACACGCCCGAGACCACGCCCTCGGGCAACGTTCACGGGATGCCGCTCGCGGCCGCGCTGGGGATGGGGACGTTCGCCGACACGCCGTGGGCGAACGCGCCCGGTCTCCGCGAGGAGAACGTCGTCCTCGTCGGCCTCCGCAGCGTCGACGAACCCGAACGCGAGCGCATCCGTGACAGCGCGATTACGGCCTACACCATGTCCGACATCGACCAGCGCGGCGTCGTCGATGTCACCGAGGAAGCGCTCGATATCGCTACCGATGGTGTCGACGGAATCCACGTTAGTCTCGATCTCGACTGGCTCGATCCGTCCCACGCCCCGGGCGTCGGTACTCCCGTCCGTGGCGGCGTCACCTACCGCGAGGCCCACTCCGCGCTCGAAACCGTCGCCGACCGTGATGCGGATACAGGTGTCCTCCGCTCGCTCGAACTCGTCGAGGCGAACCCGATCCTCGACTCGCACAACGAGACCGCCGAACTCGGCGTCGAACTGGTGGCGAGCGCGCTCGGCAAGCGCGTGCTCTAGAACCCACTTTTTTACACGGGGTCCTCCCTCGCGCCTGCGGCGTCGGTCGAACCCCGTCCAAAAACCTGGACTAAAAACACCCGCTCACTCGCCTGCGGCTCGTTCGCGGTAGTAACACTAGCACTCGTCGCCACCCGTTCCACAACCGCACAGCACCGCCGAAGCCCTCGGTCACTCATTCCGTTCGTGATCTCGCCCTTCATCCGCCAGGAACCGCCACCACACCCGCCGCCGCAACCGCACCGCTGCGGCCGCGCGGCGCGCTATCCGTGGGTGTAGCCTCGATCGTCGAGCGGGTCGCCGTCGAGCGTCACGCCGCTTTCGACGACCGAACCGATCCGTGTGATGGCGACGGGTGCGGCCTCGCGGATAGCGTCGAGTTCGCTCTCGGGGACGGTGAACACGAGCTCGAAATCCTCGCCGAAGAAGACACTCAACTCGCGTTTCTCGGCTGGATCGGTGGCGACCTCGCCGACCGCATCGGCGACTGGCAGCGGCGTATCGACCGCGAAGCCACAGTCGCTCGCCGCGGCCAACTGGTGGAGCGAGCGGGCGAGCCCGTCGCTGCTATCCATCATCGCGCCCGCGTGCGGCGCGATCACCTCGCTGGCCGCGATCCGCGGCGTGAACCGAAACAGTTCGTTCGCACGGTCGTTCTCACCCGTCGCGAACAGCCGAAGCGCCGCACCGCTCCGCCCGAGTCGGCCGGTCACACAGACCGCCTCACCCGGCTCCGCACCCGACCGCAACACGGCGTCGTCGGTCCGGCCGAGTGCGGTCGTCGTGACGGTGAACTCGTCGTGGCTGTCGAGGTCGCCGCCGACGTACTCCGCCCCGCACGCCTCACAGACATCGCGCGCGCCGTCGACGAACGCGTTCAGGTCCTCCTCGTCGAGTTCGGGGGCGGCGTAGACCGCGACTGCCGCGCGAGCCGAGGCTCCCATCGCGGCCACATCCGACAGCGACGCCCCGACCGCGCGCCAGCCCGCGGTGTACCGCGTCGTCCCGTCGGGGAAGTCGGTCGACTCGTGAAGCATGTCGGTCGTGAGCACCGACCCATCGACGACTGCACAGTCGTCGCCCGCAGCAGGGATGCGCCCGGCGAGGCTGTCGAGAGCCGCCCGCTCGTCCATGACGGGCGTTCGATAGCGGTGAGGAAAACCCGTTCGATCCCGGTGGGGACGAACGATCCGTCGTTTCGGACGCCGATCTCGAACGCGTTCCGGAGGGTTCATCCCGAGGTCGCTCTTTCGACACCGACATGATCCGCGGCGACGATCTCAGAGCCACGCTCATCGGCTTTGCGGGTGCGCTCTGCGTTCTCGCCGTCCTCGTCTGGGGCGTCGGAATCAGTGACACGATCGACGCGCTCTCGGGGGCCAGCCTGCCCGTGCTGCTCGGGATCGTGGTCATCGCGATCTGCTGGCTCAGCGCGTGGGGAATGTCGCTCCACACGGTACTCAGTGTGCTCGGCGCACCGATCACGGTACCGGCGGCCGTCCTCGTCTTCGCGGGGGCGACGTTCGCCAACAACGTCACGCCGTTCGGTCAGGCTGGCGGCGAGCCGGTGAGCGCGCTGCTCATCTCGCGGGCCACGGACCGCGAGTACGAGACCGGGCTCGCGGCGATCGCGAGCGTCGACGCGCTCAACTTCGTTCCCTCGATCGGGCTCGCACTCGTCGGGCTGGGCTACTTCGCGACGTCGATCACGTTCGGCGAAAACCTCGAATACGCGACGATCGCGGTGGTGGCGTTCGCGGTCGTACTCCCGATCGCGGTGGTGCTCGGGTGGCGCAACCGCTATCGGCTCGAACGGACCGCGGTCGACTCGCTCGCTCCGTTCCTCCAGCGCCTCGGCGAGCTCGTGCCGCGCCGATCGGCTCCGAGCCGGGCCGCCCTCGAACGCCGGATCGAGGGCTTCTTCACGGCCGTCGAGCGCGTCGCCACCAACCCCCGTGGACTGGTGTTCGCACTCGTCTTCTCGACGGCGGGCTGGGTCGGGCTCGCGACCTCGCTCTGGCTCTCGCTGTTCGCGCTCGGACACACTGTCTCGCCCGCCGTCGTGCTGGTGGCCATCCCGACAGGCGCGATGGCGAGCATCACGCCACTCCCCGGCGGGCTCGGCGGTGTCGAAGCGGTCCTCGGTGCGCTCGTTCTCGCAACCACCGGGCTCCCGCTGGCGACCGTGACGGCCGCCGTCCTCATCCATCGCGGCGCGACCTATCTCCTCCCGACCGTCATCGGCGGGGGCACCGCGGCGGTGCTCGCCGACCGCTGACGGAGCGCTACCGACGCGTTTAACCCCACCCGCGAGCGTTTCGTACGTATGGCAACTCTCTACGACGTTCCGGCGGATGCGCTCATCGAGGCGCTCGTCGAACGCCTCCCCGAGAGTATCGAACGCCCCGACTGGGCGACGTATGCAAAGACCGGCGCGGGTCGCGAGCTCCCGCCCGAACAGGAGGACTTCTGGCGAACCCGCGCTGCCAGCCTCCTCCGACGGGTCGCCATCGACGGCGAGATCGGCGTCGACCGGCTCACGACCGCCTACGGCGACACCAAGGACGGCTCGAACCGCTACGGCGTCGCGCCGGCGAAAAAGACCGAAGGTAGCGGGAAGATCATCCGAACCGCCCTCCAGCAGCTCGAAGCCGAGGATCTCGTCGAGACTGCCGAGGGCGAGGGCCGACGTGTCACCGCCGACGGTCAGAGTCTGCTCGACGACACCGCGGGCGACGTGCTCTCCGACCTCGACCGCCCCGAACTCGAACGCTACGCCTGAGAACACAGCCGTCGAGCGTCCCGGATCGGGACGCTCGGTACTTCTTCGATCGTCGCGATCGGTAGCTGAACGTGCCGTCTCTGACCGATAGATCGGCTTCTGCGAACCGGCTGAACAGCGGCGTTACGGGAACACGAGCACCGTCGTGTCCTCGGCGTCGAGGACCGCGACCTCCTCGCCCGCGACGCGCTGCTCGCGCTCGACCGCGACCGCGTCGCCGTCGAGCGTGACCGTCTCCCCGTCGAGATCGATCTCGATCCTCCCGTCTTCACGCTTCTGGCGCTCGATAGTCGCGGGATCGGCGGCTTCGAGCGCGCCCACGACCGCGCCAGCCTGATCGCGGAACTCGGGGCCGATCGTGCTGTGGTCGGGATCGACACCCACCGCCACCATCTCCACGTCGGGTTCGCCCGTCTCGACTGTCACTGGAGCGTTCACCGTCGCGCTCAGATCGCCGGTGTCGAGTTCGGCGATTCCGTCGGCGTAGACCTCGATCCGATCGAGATCGGCGTTGAGCGCCATTCCTTCGTCGGATTTCCACGCCCGGACCGCACTCGCGACTGCGGCGATCCGTTCGCCACGGGCCTCCGCGGCGTCGTCGGCGATGTCGAGTGCGGGCCACGCGGCGGCGTGGACGCTCCCCGACGTATCGGGCAGGTGGTGGTACGCCTCCTCGGCAAGGAACGGCGAGAACGGTGCGAGGAGTCGGAGCGACGCGGAAAGTGTCGTCGAGAGCGCGTGGCGTGCGGCGTCGCGTTCCGCCGGGTCTCCCTCGTACAGGCGTCCCTTGATGAGTTCGACGTAGTCGTCGGCGAGGTCGTGCCAGACGAACTCCCGAACCTTCCGGAGCGCCCGATCGAACCGGTACTCGTCCATGTCGGCCGCGACCTCGTCGGCGACCCGCGCGCACCGCGAGAGGATCCAGCGGTCAGCGTCGGTGGCAGCCTCGTCGAACGCTCCGTCGTCGGCCGCTGATCCGCCGCTCTCGGCGTCGAGATGCTGGCTCGCGAATCGCGTGATGTTCCAGAGCTTCGTGAGGAAGCGCGAGGCGCTCGTGACTTCTTTCGGCTGGAACTGGATGTCGCTTCCCGGCTGGCCGCCGAGCGCCATCGCCTGGCGGAACGCGTCGGCGGAGTGTTCCTTGACGACTTCCTCGGGCGCAACCGAGTTGTCCTTCGATTTGCTCATCTTGTTGCCGTCGGTCCCCAGAACCATCCCGTTGATGAGCGCCTCGTCCCACGGTTTCTCGCCTTCGAGCGCGGCCGTCCGGAGGATCGTGTAGAAGGCCCACGTCCGGATGATCTCGTGGCCCTGCTCGCGGAGCTGCACGGGAGTGAACTCGGCGTCGGGCCAGCCTGCGGCGTGGAGCGCCGAGATCGACGAGTCCATCCAGGTGTCCATCACGTCGGTCTCGCCGGTCCAGGCGTCCGCGCCACAGTCCGGACACTCGATATCGGGATCGTCCTCGGTGGGTTCGGCGGGGAGTTCGTCGAGCGTCGCGATGTGCCAGTGATCGCACTCGTCGCACGACCACGCCGGGATCGGGGTGGCGAACACGCGCTGGCGGCTGATTACCCAGTCCCACTCCATCCCTTCGGTCCACTCTTCGAGCCGGCCGTACATGTGCTCGGGAATCCAGTCGATCTCTTGGGCTTTGCCGAGTATCTCCTCGCGATCGACCCGGACGAACCACTGCTCCTTCGAGAGGATCTCGATCGGCGTGTCACACCGCCAGCACGCCCCGACCGACTGCTCGATCGGCTCCTCGTCTTGAAGATACCCCTCCTTCTGGAGCGCGGTGCTGATCTTCGCCTTCGCCTCGTCGATCGCGAGCCCGCCGAACTCCGGGACGTCCTCCGCGAGTCGACCGTCCTCGGTCACGACGGGTCGGAGGTCGAGATCGTACTCCGCCCACCAGTCGACGTCTTGTTTGTCGCCGAAGGTGCAGATCATCACCGCACCAGTACCAAAGTCGCCGTCGACCTCCTCGTCGGCGATCAGTTCGACTTCCTGGCCGAACAGCGGCACCTCGAAGGTGTCACCCACCCGGTCTGCGTAGCGCTCGTCGTCGGGATCGACCGCCATCCCGACGCAGGCCGCGAGCAGTTCGGGGCGGGTGGTGGCGATCTCGATGTCGTCGTTGTCGACGCCCGAAAAGCGGACCGTCGAGAGCGTTCCCTCGGTGTCGATGTTCTCGACTTCGGCGTCGGCGATCGCGGTCTCACACCGTGGACACCAGTTCACAGGATGCTCGTCGCGGTGAACGTACCCCTTCTCGGCCATTTCGACGAACGAGCGTTGGGTCTTCCCCCAGTATTCGGAGTCCATCGTGCGGTACTCCTGGGACCAGTCCTGAGAGAAGCCGAGACGGCCCATGGTCTCCTTCATCGCGTCGATCTGCCCCTCGGTGTGCTCGATGCAGAGTTCCCGGAACTCCTCGCGAGAGACTTCCGTCCGGCGAATATCTTGATTTTCCTCCACTTTTACTTCCGTGGGGAGCCCATGGCAGTCCCATCCCTGCGGGAAGGAGACGTTCTCCCCCTGGAGACGGTGGTATCGCGCGGCGAAATCCATGTAACACCACCCGAGCGCGTTTCCGATGTGGAAATCCCCTGTCGGGTACGGCGGTGGTGTGTCGATGACGTACTGTGTGTCGGTGTCATCATTGTCGTCATCGTAGCGATACAGGTCGGATTCGTGCCACTCCTCGCGCCATTTGGCTTCGAGAGCTTCGGGGTCGTAGGTTTCAGATAGCTCTGTCATGGTTCGTGATCGGGTGCCCACGGCTGGGCGAATAGCTGTGTCGAGAACGTGCGGGCCGGTCGGTTAGCGACGTACTACCGACGACATCACGCTCATGACTCCCTCCAGGCGAGTCCGTCGTATAAACGTTCGTGTTGGGCGACACCGCATCAAAACGTCCGATCGATGTCGCTCGATAACCGTCGAGGTTCATGTCAAAACAACGAGGGACGTTACTGCTTAGTACGATAGACGCTATCACACTCCGTGGACCTCCTGTTTCGTGTGCTGGTCGGCGTGTTCGTCTGCGTCGCGCCTACAGTGTTGTTCCTCGGCCTCTGGAACGGCCTCCAGCGGATGCAAGACGGCGAACTCGTCGAACGCGTCGCGAGGCATCAGGGAGCGACCGTCGAGGATCTGGTTCCAGGAACTCGGTCTGGCAGAACACACGACCTCGATTCCCGTGAGCGTCGTATCCTGGAACGTGCAGTCGCCGACGGCACGTCGCCATCCGAACCGACTCCGGACGACGAGCGGAGCGGGTAGCAATCGAAGTCCGCCCGAACCACAACCCCTACCTGCGCGCCCGCGGAGGGGCGGGTATGCAACTGGGCGTCGTCGGACTCGGGCGGATGGGACGGATCGTGACCGAGCGCGTGCTCGATGCGGGCCACGATGTGGTCGCCTTCGACGTGGACGAGGAGGCCGTCGCGACCGCCGCGGCGGCGGGAGCCGAACCGGCCGACTCCATCGGGGACCTCGTTGACCGACTCGGCAGCGAAAAACGGATCTGGCTGATGGTGCCCGCAGGCGAGGCCATCGACGCCGCGCTCGACGACCTCGAAGCCCACCTCGACGGCGACGATGTGGTGATCGACGGCGGCAACTCACACTTCGAGGCGTCGGTGCGCCGGGCCGACGCGACGCCGGCGGCGTACCTCGACTGTGGGACTTCCGGCGGGCCGGCCGGCGCGGAACTCGGGTTTTCGCTGATGATCGGCGGACCGGACTGGGCCTACGACGAACTCACGCCGATTTTCGATGCGGTGGCGACGGGTCCCGACGGTCACGCCAGGATGGGGCCCGCGGGCGCGGGCCACTACGTCAAGATGGTTCACAACGGCGTGGAGTACGCGCTGATGGAGGCCTACGGCGAGGGGTTCGAACTTCTCCACGACGGGCGGTACGATCTCGACCTCGAAGCCGTCGCTCGCACCTGGAACAACGGCGCAGTCATCCGATCGTGGCTGCTCGAACTCTGTGAGGAGGCGTTCCNNNNATCGGTCCGGTCTCGCCGACGCTCCCCCGTCGTCTGCCGATCCTGCGTCCCCGCTCTCTGGTTCGATCTCGGTCTGATCCGGGCCGACGAGGGCCGCTTCGCCCGACGACTCGCCAACCGACTCCGATACGGATTCGGTCGCCACGAGATTGCCAGGCGGTAGGCGGCCGTGGTGCGGCGGCCGTAGTGGTTGCGGTGCGGTGGTGGTCCCTGGTGGATGAAGGGCGAGGCCGTGAGCGTAGCGAACGGCCGAGGGCTTCGGCGGTGCTGTACGGTTGCGGAGATGTTAGCGATCGCATCGCGAGCGAACGGATGTGAACGAGCGGGCGCAAGCGCGACCACCGGGAGCGCGCGGCGCTTTTTCCCCACGTTTTTGCAAGCGAAGGAGCGACCGCAGGGAGCGACTGAGCGTAGCAAAAAGTGGGAAATCAACAGCTAGTTAAACCACGATTCCATAGCGCGGTCATGGTCGAGGTCGTCGGTCTCTCCATTGGGCTCTTGGCTGTGCTCGTCATGGTAGCGCTGCATTTTTCGCCAGGCACCGAACGAGTCATTCCGGACGACATCTCCCAGGACATCCTCGAACACCGCGCCGAGAGCGTCCCTGAAACCGATTTCCCCGAGCCGATGAACCGCTCGATCGGCGGCGGGGCGGTTCCGGGAAGCGCGGTCGGCGGTGGCGGCGAAGCCGAGGGCGAGCTCGCGGAGGGCGAGGACGAAGAGGAAGAACAGAGCCCGTCGGCGATCCCCGACGACGAGGCCGAGAGTTTCGAGGTCGAGTACGTGAAGGAGGGCGAGACGATCGAGGTCAAGGAGAACGAAACCCTCCTCGATGCCGGCGAAGACGAGGGCTGGGACCTGCCCTACGCCTGTCGACAGGGCCAGTGCGTCTCGTGTGGCGGCCAAGTCACCGACGGCCCCTCCGAGGACTACGTGACCCACGACGGTCAGGAGATGCTCAGCGAGGACGAGCTCGGCGATGGCTACACGCTTACCTGTGTGGCCTATCCGACTGCCGACCTCACGCTCGAAACCAGCGAGACGCCCTAACGCGGCACGGGCGATTTTCACAACGACTAAATCGGCATCGGCGTTACTGATGATCGTGGGCGCGTAGCTCAGTGGATAGAGTTCTTGGTTCCGGACCAAGACGTCGCGGGTTCAAATCCCGTCGCGCCCGTTCGTTTTTGAACGGACTACAGCCTCTCGAGATGTTGGACGCCCTCTAATTCATCTCGGTCGCCGATCGTCACCAACCCCAATTTTGCCGGTGTGACGTCTGTCAGCGCCGGTAGCTAAATGATCACGGAATACCACGTGAGGACACACAGCCCAGCGATAGTGTATACTATCATCGTCAGATTGACGTCATTAGAACCCGATTTCAGTCATCCGGTACGGTTTCTCTCGATTCATTCTTCCCGACTCATCGGCTTATTGCACCGATGGCTGCCGATTTGATATGGCTGATCCGATGGTGGTCAGTACCGACTGTCTTGCGGATCGGTAGAAATAGTTCGTGTAGTAGGAGATATATTCTGGATATTGTGGACTTAGCTTGGTCAGATTTATACTGTTTCGCTACGGAGTGTCACCGTAGACAGCTCGACTCATGTCAGACGAAAAATCGAACCACGGGATGGGCGAACCGGACGACGAGATCTCGGAGGTCGCTCGACGATGAGTAGATCAAATCAGGACTGGTGGCCGAATCAGTTGGACTTGGAGATCCTTGACCGGAACGCTCGCCCGGGCGATCCGATGGACGAGGAGTTCGACTACGCCGAGGAGTTCGAGAAACTCGACCTCGACGAGGTGAAGGCGGACATCGAGGGCGTGTTGACGACGTCCCAGGACTGGTGGCCGGCCGACTACGGCCACTACGGCCCACTGATGATTCGAATGGCGTGGCACAGCGCTGGCACGTACCGCGTCGCCGACGGCCGCGGTGGCGCGAACCGCGCCGGACAGCGGCTCGCACCACTCAACAGCTGGCCCGACAACGCGAACCTCGACAAGGCCCGACGCCTGCTCTGGCCGGTCAAACAGAAGTACGGCAAGAGCCTCTCGTGGGCCGACCTGATCGTCCTGACGGGGAACGTCGCCCTGGAGTCGATGGGGTTCGAGACGTTCGGCTTCGGCGGCGGCCGCGAGGACGCGTATATGCCCGACGAGGCCGTCGACTGGGGACCCGAAGACGACATGGAAGTCACCTCCCCCGAACGGTTCGAGGAGGATGGCGACCTCAAGAACCCACTCGGTAACACCGTCATGGGGCTCATTTACGTGAACCCCGAAGGACCGTACGGTGAGCCCGATGTCGAGGGATCGGCACATAACATCCGCGAGACGTTCGACCACATGGCGATGAACGACGAGGAGACGGTCGCGCTCATCGCCGGCGGACACACATTCGGGAAGGTCCACGGTGCTGACGATCCCGAACACCTCGGTCCCGAACCCGAAGCGGCCCCCATCGAGTCACAGGGCCTCGGCTGGGAGAGCGACTACGAATCCGGTCGCGGGCAGGACACCATCACCGGTGGTATCGAAGGTCCGTGGAACGGTACGCCGACCATGTGGGACATGGGGTACATCGACAACCTGCTCGACTACGAGTGGGAGGCGCACAAAGGTCCCGGCGGCGCATGGCAATGGCGACCGGTCGATGAGGAGCTACAGGACACCGTACCCGACGCCCACGACTCCTCGGAGACGGTCGATCCCATGATGTTGACGACGGACGTCGCCCTGAAGCGCGATTCGGACTATCGGGAGGTCCTCGAACGCTTCCAGGAGGATCCCCGCAAGTTCCAGCAGGCCTTCGCGAAAGCGTGGTACAAGCTGATTCACCGCGACATGGGCCCGCCAACCCGGCTCCTCGGTCCCGAGGTACCCGACGAGGAGATGCTGTGGCAGGATCCCCTCCCCGATGTCGACCACGGTCTGATCGATGAGGAAGAGATCGCCGAACTCAAAGAAGAGATCCTCGACTCGGAGCTATCCGTCTCCGAACTGGTCAGAACCGCCTGGGCGTCGGCGTCGACGTACCGTGACAGCGACAAGCGCGGTGGCGCGAACGGCGCTCGGCTCCGTCTTCGACCGCAGCGGGACTGGGAGGTCAATCAGTCGGGGGAGCTGACGACCGTGCTGGACACGCTCGACGAGATCCGCGAGGAGTTCAACAGCTCGCGCTCGGACGGGACGAAAGTCTCGCTCGCCGACCTGATCGTCCTGGGTGGCAACGCGGCCGTCGAGGAAGCGGCGGCCGAGGCCGGCCACGACGTGGACATCCCGTTCGAACCGGGCCGGACGGACGCCTCGCAGGAGCAGACCGACGTCGAGTCCTTCGAGGCGCTCAAGCCAGAGGCAGACGGGTTCCGGAACTACCGGTCGGACGAGGCCGACCAGCCGGCCGAGGAGATGCTGGTCGACCGGTCGGAGCTCCTGAATCTGACTGCACCCGAGATGACGGTGCTGGTCGGCGGGATGCGGGCGCTGGACGCGAACTACGACGGCTCCGACCTCGGCGTCTTCACCGACCGACCGGCGACGCTGACCAACGACTTCTTCGTGAACCTGCTCGGCATGGACACGGAGTGGGAACCGGTCTCGGAAGACGAGCACGTGTTCGAGGGGTACGACCGCGACACGGGCGAACTCGTCCGGAAGGGTACCCGTGTGGATCTCGTCTTCGGGTCGAACTCTCGACTCCGAGCCATCGCCGAGGTGTACGGAGCCGATGATGCAGAGGAGGAGTTCGTGGACGACTTCGTGGACGCGTGGCACAAAGTGATGACCAACGATCGCTTCGACCTCGAGTAATCCGATCTGCGGGTCCGGTCGGTGGCCGTGTCGACGTCTCGACGACGTGTCGCCACGGTCACCACGCCGTTTTTTGCCACTGTTTCGTGACGAAGTGTCGAACGGAGTGGATGTGCTTCTACCAGGGTCGACACCGATATTCTGACACGAACTGCTATCGGCTGATGACAGTGTCGAACTTCCCGAACACTGCTTCGATAGTCTCGCGCTTTCGGTGGGCCCGAGGACAGAAACAGACGACGAGGTGTCGTCGGTTCACGGAAACGGTCCCGCTACTTCGTGGTCAGTCGAGAAACGCAGGTGCGGTCAGCTTCTCGTCGCGCTCGGCTTCCAGCGCCGTCCGGAACTCGTCGAGATCGACCCCGTCCCGCTCCCGTTCCTCACGGTCGCGTACCGAGACGGTCCCCGCCTCTTCCTCGGTATCGCCGACGATCAGCATGTACGGTACTCGGTCGTCGTGGCCAGCGCGGATCTTCCGCCCGACCGTCCACGAGCGGGTCTCGACTTCGGTTCGGAACCCGTCGAGCTCCGCTGCGACCGACTCGGCGTACTCGACGTTGTCGTCGCTCACCGGCAGCACGCGGACCTGTTCGGGCGCGAGCCAGAGCGGGAAGTTACCCTTGTAGTGTTCGATCAAAACACCCATGAACCGCTCGAAGCTCCCCAACAGCGCGCGGTGGATCGTCACCGGACGGTGTTCCTCGTTGTCCTCGCCGACGTAGACCAGATCAAGGCGCTCGGGGATGTTGAAGTCCACCTGTACTGTTCCGATTGTCCACTCGCGGCCGAGTGCGTCTCGGGCGTCGAGACCGATCTTCGGTCCGTAGAAGGCCGCCTCACCGTCCTCGATCTCGTAGTCGAGACCCTCGGCTTCGAGTGCATCCACCAGTGCGTCGGTGGCCTGGTCCCAGATCTCGTCGCTCCCGATGGCGTTGTCGCCCTGGGTTTCGAGTTTGTAGAGCACTTCGAGGTCGAACTGGCTGTAGATCTCCTCGATCACCCGGAGGGTCTGGGTGATCTCGTCTTTGAGTTGGTCGGGACGAACGAACGCGTGGCCGTCGTCCTGGGTCATACCCCTGACCCGAAGCATCCCTGAGAGCTCACCCGACTGCTCGTTACGATAGACGGTGCCGAACTCCGAGTACCGCATCGGTAGATCGCGGTACGACCACCGCTCACGGTCGTAGAGATGGGCGTGGTTCGCGCAGTTCATCGGTTTCAGGCCGTACTCGAAGTCGTCCTGCTCCCACGCGAACATCTCGCCCTCGGCCGTGAAGTTGTCGTAGTGCCCCGTCGGTTTCCAGATCTCGGTCTTGTTGAGTTCGGGCGTCCAGACCTCTTCGTACCCGAGTTCGTCGTTCATCTCGCGGATGTACTCTTCCAGCTCCCGGCGGATCGTCATCCCGTTGGGATGGTAGTGAACGCTGCCTGGTGAGTGATCGGGAACGCTGAAGAGATCCATCTCCTGACCGATCTTGCGGTGGTCGCGTTCCTTTGCCTCCTCCCGGCGGTCAAGGAACTCCTCCAAGTCGTCTTCGTTCGGAAAGGCCGTCCCGTAGACTCGCGTGAGCGATTCGTTGTCCTCCTCACCGCGCCAGTACGCCGCAGAAGTTTCGAGCAGCGCGAACCCGCCGATCTCACCCGTGGAGGCGACGTGTGGGCCCTGACAGAGATCGAAGAAATCGCCCTGTTCGTAGAAGCTCACGGGGTCCTCGCCCCCCGCCTCCGTTTCGAGGATATCGCGCTTGAACCGATTGTCGGCGTAGATCTCGAAGGCTTCCTCCCTGGGGCGTTCGACCCGCTCGATCGGGAGGTCCGCGTCGATGATGGTCTGGGCCTCCTCGGCGATCGCCGCCAGATCCTCGCTGTCGAGATCGACGTTCGCGATGTCGTAGTAGAACCCTTCGTCGGTCCACGGACCGATGGTGAGCTTCGCCTCGGGGTGGAGCCGCCCGAGCGCTTGGGCGAAGACGTGGGCCGCCGAGTGCCGGAGTACGTCGAGATACTCCTCGGAGTCCTCAGTTACGATCTCCAGCCGGCTGTCCTCGGTGATCGGTTCGGCCGCGGCGACGAGTTCGCCGTCCACGACTCCCGCAATCGTGTCGTTTCCAAGTCCTGGCCCGATCTCGTAGGCTACGTCCTCGACCGTCGAACCAGGCTCCATCGGGAGTTCGGAACCGTCCGGCAGCGTCACGACGACATCGCTCATGGATGGCGTAGGTGCCACACCCGGGATAAGCCTGTTGAGACGACCCAACCCTACTGCTGTCGCCACGACGAGTATCCACCATCCACGAATCACGACTGCCTACTCCGCTCACTGGTCCGATCGCTCAGACTGCCGTGCCCGAGAGTCGGAGCAGCTGGGCCGCGCGGTCCGCCGTGGCGAGCAGCACTTCTTGAAGAGTGGGCGGCGTCTCGATCCGGAGGTCCGCGAGCACCGGTTCCGGCAGCCACAGCGTGTCCTCGGGAACGCCATCGTCCCCGCCGACCGCGAGGTGACTGGTCTCGACTTTCATCACGAGCGGGAGATCGGTTCGTTCGATCCCCTCACCTTCCGCGTACAGCGCTTCGTTGAGCCGCTCGTGGGTCGTCCGCTGGATGAGCGGTTGCGACCCGTCGTGGGGGTGGGGTTCGATGGAGAGCCGGCCGAGGTAGTAGCCGCGCGAGAATCGTTCAAACATGCTATCCGTTTACATACAACATGCCAGCGGTAATAAGCGTTCCCCGGTGTCGGCTCCAGACCCACATACAACCGATCAGTGTTCGCAGAAAACGCCGTTACTGGACGGTTGTTTCGTCTGATAGCGAAAGCCACTACCCGACTGGTGTAGGGGGTATTCTGAGCCCATCGATGGCCACGATTTATCACTGCTGTCGGTGAATCGGGTGCTATGTCGTTGCGACTCCCGAGCGAGATCGTCGTCGAGCGTTTCCTCCCGACTGCTCGGGCAATGCTGGCAGACGAACTCGACGAACGTGGCCTCACCCAACAGGAGATCGCTGACCGATTGGGCGTAACGCAAGCCGCGGTCAGCAAAACCCTCGGTCAAAGCGGCGTCGTCGAGGAACGTTTCCGCGAGGACGAGCGCATGCAGGCGACGATGACGCGGATCGCCGAGGGGTTCGCCGCCGACACGATGGACAGTTACGAGGCGCTGGCCGAACTGCTCGAACTGATCCACGAGTTCGAAGATCGCGGTCCCATCTGTGCTGTCCACGAAGAGGAGATGCCCGCACTCTCCGGACTCGGCTGTGATCTGTGTATCCGGGGCACCGACACCGGCGTCCTCGCCGAACGGGACGCACTCACGGCGGTTCGAACCGCTGTCCGTCGAGTAACGAACACGTCCGCCATCGCCGCTCATATTCCGAACGTCGGCACGAACATCGCTACGGCGCTTCCGGAAGCGACCGACGAAACCGAAGTCGCGGCCGTCCCTGGCCGGCTGCACGCAGTAGGGGATCGGGTGCTCGTTCCAGCACGTCCGGAGTTCGGTGCATCCCAGCACGTCGCACGAACCGTGATCGCTGCAATGGCTATCGAACCATCGATCCGGGGAGCACTCAACCTCGCTACCTCCGACGCACTCCTCACGGCGGCCCGTGACTGCGGTATCGATCCGCTTCGATTCGAAGCGGGCTACGAGAACCGTGCCGAGCATCTCCAGGAGCGCTTTCACGAGCGCGGAACGGTTCCGCAAGTCATCTATCACGAGGGTGCATTTGGCATCGAACCCGTGACGTACCTTCTCGGGACGACCGCGGTCGAGGCCGCTGCACTCGCCGCTGACCTCGCTGCTGCCGCGGACACTCCCAACGACTCCGACGATGCGCCATAGTCCTTCGAACTTAACTGGGTGAATACGACGTTCACTCGACGTTCTTGCCGGTCTGAGCGGTCGGAGCGGATTCTTCTAGGAATGTCTCTACGACCTCCAGCGGACCGCCGCTGTGATCGATGGGATTCGGCGCTCAGGCGTGGTTTGCTTGTTCTACTCCGGTAGATGTTGGCCCGCTAGCACTTCGTGCCGACTCGATCGCAGCCGATTCGTTACTGAGAGCCCCAGTCGGAGATACCGAGCACCGTATCACACTCCGGACAGGTCCAGACTTTCGGGGTGCTCGCCGCGCTCGCCTGTTCGAGTCGCTCGGCCCAGACCGTGATGTCGGCCTCGCAGCCGGGACACACTGCCATGATTCACGATACCACGTGACGATGCTTGTAATTTCGGACACCCAACGGTTTCACCGTTATTTTGCAAGTGTGTCGGTTGATCCCGCCACTTGCTGCGGTGGATGCATGTTATTGGACACCATGAACGGCCGTCGCGCTTTTATTCCAGTCCGTGCAACGAGCGTGTAGTGAACGCGAACGACGCTGCGGTGCTCCTCGTCTCGCTGCTGCTCTGTGGAACCATGGGTCTGAGCGCCGGTTCGCAGGCCGGAGCCACGACGGCAGCCCAACCGACCACGGAGACGGAACTCGGCGAGGAGGTCTCGGTGTTCATGCAACAACGCACCGCCGCGGCCAACGGCTCGGTCGATTCGGGGATGTGGATCGCCGCGTTCGAGCGTGCCGAGAACCAGTCCAACAAGCAAACCCTCGTCGAGCAGCGAATCACAACACTCCGGGGTCGCCTCAATCAGACTGACGAGCGACTGCGCACGTTTACGCCGACGGAAACCAACCGATCGGTGCGTCAGAGCGCGAGGTGGGAACGGCTCGTGGCCGACGTCGCGGCGCTCCGAACGGCGATCAACGACGCAAAGACCGCCGCGGCGAGCGCGGGCGTGAACGCCTCCGGACTGGACCAGCTCGCACGCCGCGCTGCGAACCTCTCCGTACCGAGCGCTGAGGCGGACAATCGATCGCAGGTCGACAGTCCCGATTCCGATCGTCCAGGCGATGCGGAGGGAACCGTCGCCTCGAAGTACGGCTGACGGGCATTCCGCAAACCGCCACGACGTAACACGAACGTCGTGAGCGTAGTCTCCGGTAGTCCGTCGTGAATACCTATATGGAGTCATCCTTTTGTCCGTGCGGCACTAACCACAGGTGAATGGACTCAGCGGCGCTGCTCGATCTCCTCGGCAACGAGAACCGCCGGCGCATCCTCCGGCTGCTCGCCCGGCGACCGTGTTATGTCACCGAGATCAGTGAGTCGCTCGGCGTGAGTCCGAAGGCGGTGATCGGACACCTCCGGAAGCTGGAGGACGCGGGTCTCGTCGAGAGTCGGGCCGACGACGGTCGCCGGAAGTACTTCCGCATCTCGCGGAACCTCCGGCTCGAAGTCAACGTCTCGCCGTACGGGTTCGGGGCGAAAAGCGCCTACCCAGCGAGTTCGAGCCTCGATCTCGCGACCTGTCGGTACGTCTCGATCGACGTTTCAGCGAGCGATACCAGCGAGCTGTCCGCACTCGCGGACGACCTCCAACGGCTCGACCAGCTTGAGGACGAACTCTCTCTGGCCCAGCGATGGGTCCAGGGCCGACTCACGTCGCTGCGCGACGCACTTACCGATCGGATCGAGGAGGGGCTCGCGGCCGACGGAGCGGGGAAGTTCGCGGACCACGGCGACGCGCGCTTCTGCGCCGAGATCCTCGGCGCGATCGAGTCGGGGGCCGATACGTCCGATGCTATCGCCGAACACCTCGGTGTGCCGCTTCCGGTGGTCGAAGACGCGCTCGATCTCCTCTCGACGCACGACCTGGTTCGCGAAGACGACGATGGCTGGGAGATCGCGACATAAAAAACCCCATTTCTGCTATTCACAAAGCGCTATCTATATCTAGAAACCGTCGATAACAGGGGCTCTAGGGGCGTGATTCGCGGTCGGCTCTTGTAACGTGTACAAATACTTCCGATCGCCGTGGCTCGACTCCTGTCGCCCCTCCTATATCTCGCGCGTCAGTCCGTCCCGAAGATCGCGGCCGAAGTAGTGGCCCACGAGACCGGCGAGCAGCCCGATCCCGGCGTTCACTGCGATCAACGGGACGCCGAGGCCGACCGCTATCAGCGTAACGTTGCCGAGCACCGACCAGCCGCCGGCGACGGCCGCGCTCGCGACGCCGGTCTCGGGGTAGTGGCTCCGATCGCCGACGAGTCCGAGGACGAAGGTCGCGACGAACACCCCGACGAACCCGAGCAGACCACCGACGAGCGGGGCGAACCCGCCGAGTGCCATGCCGACCGCCGTGAGCGCGAGCGCGACGACGAACGTCCGGAGCGAGAACATCTGTTCGGCACGGTCACGGAGTCCCGATCCACCCTGGTCGGTTCCGCGCGACACGTGCTCCCGGCTGCCGACGCGATCGGCCGTATCGGTGCTGGAGCCGGTCGTCGTGTCGCCGTCGTCGGCCGTGATGTCGTCGACGTCGGCGAGGAGTTCGTCGACATCGCGAGTTTTCGTTTGTTCGCCACCGCTGTCGGCCATACCGGCCCTCAGTCGTCCAGCGGCATGGACCTTTCCCCGGAGCGGCGAAACGCGTCCGGCCGTCGGTCCCACCCAATCGCTAAGCCGATCGAGAGCGTGTCCCATACTGTGTCGCCGGATCTCGATACGCCCGCCGAAATCGCCGGTCTCGACCTTCCTAATCGGCTCTACCGCGCACCGCTGCTCGAATGCGCGGGCGATGGGCCGGACGCGATCGATCGGCTCGTCGACGAACTCGAACCCGCGGCCGCCGCGGGTGTGGGGCTGATCTGCCAGGGTGCGATGCCGATCCACCGTGAGGGTGGCCGGGTCGCGCCCAACATGACCCATCTCGCCACTGCCGACCGCGCCGACGATCTCCGGCGACTCACCGACGCGATCCACGACCACGGCGCGCGGATCGTGGCCCAGCTCGATCACGGCGGGGTTCGCTCGCTCGAAACATGGCACCGACCGTATCGCGCAGCCAACCCCGGACTACAACAGCTCGCGGTCTCACGCCCACCACGACTCCTCCGGCTCGCCGCGCGCGCTGGCTTTCTCGACTACGACTGCGACGTGCTCTCGACCGATGCGGTGTACGATCTCGCCGCTGATTTCGGGCGTGCGGCCGGTCATGCGACCACGGCGGGCTACGACGGAATCCATCTCGCGGGCGCGAACATGGGCATTATCCAGCAGTTCCTCTCACCGTACTACAACCGTCGGTCGGACGAGTTCGGCGGCTCGTTCCAGAACCGAGTCCGCTTCCTCGAACTCGTTCACGACGAGATCCGCGAACGAGTCGACGACCTCCCCGTGATGACGAAGGTTCCGGTCGAAACGGCCGCACCGCCGTTCGTCCGACCCCGGCTCTCTGCGACTGATGGAATACGGCTCGCCGAGCACGCCGAGCGGATCGGCTTCGACGCCGTGGTGCCGGTCCGAGGGTCGACATTCTGGGACATGAGTCTCGTTCGCGGCCAACATCCTGAACGGGCGTGGGGTGATGACCGATTTCAGGACGACTACGGGGCGGTGTTCGGCGGCCGAGCGCGGGCGCGCCTCATCGCGGCCGCGAATCGTCTCCAAGCGGAGTACTACGATTTCGAGCCGGCGTGGAACGCCGACCTCTGCCGACGGGTGTGCGAAGCGACCTCGCTGCCGGTGCTCTGCGAGGGCGGGATTCGTGGCCGTGCGGAGATGGATTCGCTCGTCGGCGATGCCTGCGAACTGGTCGGCGTCGGTCGGCCGTTTTACGCCGAACCACGGTTGCCGGCCCGACTGCTCGATGTTGAGGCGAACGGGACGACGCCGGCGGACGATCCTCACGCAGTCTGTGAAAACTGCAACAACTGTGCCGTTCCCCAGGCAACCGGCGCACGCGGTGTTTGTCGGACGCCAAGTGTGCTCGAAGCGGCCGGTGAACTCCGCCGAGCGGGGGCGTACGAGCGGCCGCGAACGGACGAACAAGAATAGTAAGTTCGTTGCCGAGGAAAACGGATTCTCGGGCTGATCGCAACGGAACAGCGACGGCTGTTGTCGTACACGCCAACTCATATGTGGTATGGATCACAAGAGCTGTCGATGAAGCGAGCCCGGGTAGCAGGACTGGCGTTCACTGTCATGGGGATGGCCCAGACAGCGCTGACGCTTGCCTCAGGCGGGGTTAGCGGCGAGCCACTCCTACTCACGCTCAGCGTACTACTCATCAGTATCGGAGTCGTGATGGCATGGTGGCCGGAGCGAGTCGACGGTAAGCGATCCACCGGATATCTCCGAGAGGAAGCGGGCACGTGGTGGATCCTGCTCGGCGGCGGCTGTGCCGTGCTCGGCATAGCCGGACTCGCCCTTGCCGTCAGGAACACGTTCGGCGCGTGAATTCGAGGTCGACATCATCGATCGGCAAACGAAGGGGTTGAAGTCCGACGGCCCGGTAGAGCGGGTATGAACCCGGGAGATCGCGTTCGCCTCACCCGCGACGGGCGGACCCACGAGGGCGTGTTGCTGCCGTCGACGACCGACGATCACGCCGTCCTCAAACTCGACGGCGGGTACAACGTTGGTGTCGAGCGCGCGGACACGACCGTCAAAGTCGTCGAATCGGATGTCTACGACATCGGTGATGGAGAAGACGACGATTCTTCGACCGTCGAGTTCGACGACGACCTGCCGACGGTGGCGCTCATCTCCACCGGCGGAACCATCGCCTCGACGGTCGACTATCGGACCGGTGCGGTGACCGCACAGTTCGACGCGGAGGACGTCCTTCGGGCGGTGCCGGACCTCGCGGGCCGGGCGAACTACCGAGGGCGCGTCGTGGCGAACATCCTCTCGGAGAACATGACGCCCGGGGTCTGGCAGGACCTCGCCCACGCTGTCCACGAGGAGATCGAAAACGGCGCGGACGGCGTAGTCGTGATGCACGGTACCGACACGATGCAGTTCTCCGCGAGCGCGCTCGCCTTCATGCTCGATACACCTGTCCCGGTGGTCTTCACTGGGAGCCAGCGCTCGGCCGACCGTCCCTCCTCGGACAACGTGATGAACGCGGTCTGTGCGGTCGAGGCTGCAAAGAGCGACTGCGCCGAGGTCCTGGTCTGTATGCACGCGAGCGAGTCGGACGATCGGTGTGCGCTCCATCGCGGGACCCGGGTCCGGAAGAACCACACCTCTCGACGGGATGCGTTCCAAACTGTTGGAGCCGATCCGCTCGGCACGGTGGCGTACGGCGGCGACGATTCCGTCGAGGTGCGATTCCGACGGGAACACGCCGAGCGCGGCGCGGTCGAACTCGATCTTGCCTCCGATCTCGAAACCGATGTCGAGCTGGTGAAGTTCACGCCAGGGACCAGTGAGGCAGTGCTCGATGGCGTCGCGGGGAGTGCGGGGCTCGTGATCGAGGGCACGGGGTTGGGGCACGTTCACACCGACTGGATCCCACCGATCGCGGAACTCGTCGCGAACGGGACCAGCGTAGTGATGACCAGCCAGTGTCTCGGTGGCCGGGTCTGCGATCGGGTGTACGACACCGGGCGTGACCTCCTCGACGCAGGTGTCATCGAAGGCGAAGACCTCCTGCCGGGCACCGCGAAGGTCAAACTGATGTGGGCGCTCGCGAACGCCGAGGACGTCGCCACGACGATGGGAACCCCGATCGCCGGCGAGTGTACCGAACGCTCGGTACCGCCCGAGAACCACCCCGTTCCGGAGGCGCGGTGACGTGAGCGCAACCGATATCACGATTCGACAGGCCAGACCCGACGACTACGAGGCAGTCGCTGCGTTCACTCGTGAGACGTGGGCCGACCGTGACAGCGGCGACTACATCCCCGATATCTACCACGAGTGGATCGCGGGCGACGGCGACAGTCAACGAACCTTTCTCGCCGATTCGGGCGACGACGTCGCGGGCATCTGTCAGGGTGTCCTCCTCTCCGAACACGAGGCGTGGGCCCAGGGAATGCGAGTCAACCCCGACTACCGGGGCGAGGGACTGAGCACGCAGCTCAACGACGCGCTGTTCACGTGGGCGCGCGAGCGCGGCGCGACCGTCGTCCGCAACATGGTGTTCTCGTGGAACGCTGCCGGCCTCGGCGGATCGCGCGCCGTCGGCTTCGCACCGCTGTGTGAGTTCCGGTGGGCGCATCCCGAACCCGACTCCGACGCCACCCTGCCGAGAGCCTACACGGTCGTCGACGATCCGGATGCCGCGTGGAGTTTCTGGCGGCGCTCGGACGCCCAGCGGGCTCTCTCCGGGCTCGCACTCGACGACGACGAGTCGTGGGCGATGTCCGAACTCACCCGTGAAGGGCTCCACCGCGCGGCAGACGAGACGCGAGTGTTCGCCGTCCGCCGCGAGGACGACGGCACGCGGGCGATGGCCCATCGAGTGCGTGACTACGAGCGTGAGACCGAGGGAGAGATCAAACACTGGACCGAGTACGGCGTCGGCGCGTGGACCGATCTCGGGGCCGCACGCGCGCTCTTTCGTGCGATCAGCGCGGATGCGGCTGCGGTGGGTGCTGACCGCGTGCGCGTACTCGTGCCCGAGACGCCACGACACGTCTCCGACGTGGCGGCCGCCCATGTCGATCTCGGCGAGAATCCTGATTTCGTGCTCGAAGCCGCACTCGTCTGATCCGGTAGGCGATCGGAACGATGGTCGGCAGCTCCAGCACTATCAAATATAAAAAATTGTATTGTCGATCAACTCGGTGATGACCGCGTTCGATGGTACCGCTCGGCGGCGATCGAAGTCGAGAGGCCGTCTGCGGGAAGATCGCCCGCTTGGCTACTCGACGAATTTGCGTTGCTTCGTGGCTGAGAACTGATTTCCGAAGAAAACACGCCCGCAAACAACTGGCGCTGCCTCCCGAGCGAGATCTCCTTGTGGCCGTCTTGAATCGGACTCCGGGGCGATCGAGCGAAGAGGACCGCGAACAAAGTACAACTACTACTGTTTGACAATCGCCGAAACGGTTACACCTGAAGCACGTCGTGGCGCTCCAGTTCGACGTCAGCCCCGACCGCCGACACAGTTCGGGTGGGCCATTCACCGGTCGTCGTGAGTGGTTCGAACTCGTTTTCGGTCACCAGCATCGTGTCCTCGCTTTTCGCACTCTGAACTGTCGGATTCCACGCGTAGCCCATCGGAAGCTCGACCGGCGCGTCGTGTGTCGGCGTGGCGATCCACTCGCGGCCGGCGTAGCCCGCCGCGCCACCTTGGTGATGCGCGCGCCACTCGTCCGGATGACCGAGGGCGGCGTACGCGTCCTGAATTCGCTCGAAGACATCGGCTGCGGTACCAGCCGCGCAACCGACTTCCCGTGTCGCCGCGAGCGCGCTCGTCTCGACACGGGCCGCGGTCGCGTGTCGGTCGTCGAGCCACGACGGCGGATCGAACGCCACGGTTCGCGTACAGCTCGCGTGGAGCCCCGCACGCCGTGCGGTCACTGACACGAGGACGTACGATCCCAACTGTACGTCGGTCGGGGTGTAGTGGCGATACTGCTGAGCACGCTCCCCACTCCCGACCAACACCACGGGGGCGGCGATTCCCCGATCCGCGAGCGCCCCGGCGAGCCGTCCCGCGACTTCCCGCTCGGTGTCCCTCGGATCGAGCTCTCGACAAACTCCTTCGACGGCTGCGGCAGTGTCGCGACCGAGTTCGCGGTAGGCCGCGATGTCGGCGTCGACGAGCGGCTGTCGGAGCCCGCTGGCGTCGACGGACGCGAAGCCCGGAACGTCGAAATCCGCCGCGGCGGGCGTGGGTGAGCGGTCGGCAACTGCTTCCCCGAGGTCCGCCGTGTACCAGTCGGTCGTCTCGATGGCGACCCCATCGGGTAACTCCTCCTCGCGCAGTCGCGGGGCCTCGATGTTGTTCGTGACGACCGTCAACTCATCGCCGTCGTAACCGACGGCCGCGACGCCGACTGTGGCTTCCTCGTCGACGACGCTGTTCCCGCCAAGGAGCCATCCGAACGTGTTCGGCCGTCCGAACCACACTGCCGCGAGGTCGCGTTCGTCGAGGAACCCGTCGAGCCGCGCCCGTTTCGTTTCCATGTGACCGGTGGGCGTGGCCAAGGTCCTATACCTTTGGTTCGGCGGACCGTCCCCGAGTTCCGAAGGCGACACCCGGAACGGTCAGGGACTCGTCCGGCCGAGTGGAACGAGCTCGTCCCGGCTCTGTGTAACGACACTACTGGTGTCACAACCTGTGGTAGCCGTACGTCACGACTTCTCGTCGGTCGGCTCGCACTCACAGCCTCCCTCATCGATCAGCTCTTGGACGGTCGCGTGCGTTCCGCACTCGGTACACGTCACCGTGATATCGACGTAGACGTCGGGGTCACCGAGCGCGATCGCACCGGTCGAGCCGAGCTGATCGAGTGTGTTTTCGGTGACGACGACCGTTCGGTTGCGGAGCGCGGCGATCCGCTGGGCACCGCTGTCGATACGGTCGCTGTCGGACCGCTCGGTCGACGCGCGCTCGACGCCGAGACACTCCTTGAGATGACGGTTGACCGTCTGGTACGACACGAAATCTCCCTCGATCGCGTCGATATCGACCCCGCCCCGGTCGAGCCGGCTGTGTGCCTGCGTCCTGACACCCTGGCTCACCTCGTCGTCGGTAAGCAGTCGGTAGGTGTTCTCGACCTCGCCGTCGAGCGGGTTCAGCCCTTCGCGCTCCATTGCAGTCCGGAGGATCGACTCGTTCACGTAGTTGGCCAGCCCCCGGAGACTGTAGCGTTCGTCCTCTCGAGTCCAGTACTCCTGGAGGTTTTCGGCCACCCTCTCGAGTTCGTACTCGTCGATCACGCGATCGAGTTTGCATGACGGGCCACCCGCGTTCCCCGACTTCGCGTCCGATTGTGCCATCGTGTGACCGTCTCGGAGACGAACTTGCATGAGTGTTGTGCTCGCACCGTCGTCGAACGCTCCTGTTCGCCGTCGGCAGTCATCGAACGCACTGAGCAGAGCGACCTGCGTTCCGTGCGGAGGAACGACGACCCAGTGAGGCGTCGATCGCGGGGCGACTTCACACCGTCGGCCGTCGATATGACGATCGTTGGCCGGTGTTCCTGTACGCGGAACGGTACGCGCCTGTGCGGTATCGCTCGCGTCGATACGAGACGTCGTGAGCCTCACCGGCGGCGAAACATCGATCAGCTGTAGGTGACGTTGATCTCCACGACGTTCGCAGCCTGGAGTACGAGCTCGGGGATTTCCTCGGCGAAACGCTCGCCTGTCAGCCGCGTTGTCGGGGCAGCCACGCTGATCGCCCCTAGTACCTCGTTGTCCCGGCCGAGGACCGGCGCTGCGACGCATTGGAGTCCCTCGACGCGTTCCTGACCGCAGTACGCGACGCCACGTTCGCGGATCTCGGCGAGCTTCTCGTGAAGGCGGTCGCGATCAGTAATCGTGTTCGGCGTCGCTGCTGGGAGGCCATGACGGTTGAGGATCTCGTCGACACGGCTGTCGGGGAGATGGGCGAGGATCGCCTTCCCGAGCGCGGTGTTGTGGAGATACCGTCGCTTGCCGGTATGGGTGTCGAGCGTGACGGCCTTCTCCCCGCGCGAGCGATAGAGGTACACTCCCCGGCCATGTTCTTCGACCATCAGGTTCGCGAGTTCGCCGGTCTCCGCCGCGAGATCCGCGACTTCCGGTCTCGCGACTTCGTAGATTTTCCGTCGCTTGCGGGCGTACTCGCCCATCTCGAAGAATCCCAGCCCGATCTCGTAGGAGTCACCGTCCTTGGTCACGTAGTCGTGCCGTCGAAGCGTCGCGAGATGGTCGTGGACGGTGCTCTTCGACATCGAGAGGTGGGTCGCCAGCTCCGTCACCCCCGCCCCGTCGAGCTCCTTCAGCGCCCTCACGACTCGGATGGTGTTCTCAGTGGTTCGGAGCGATGGCGTCGACGTCCCTTCCATGGTCGTATCGGTTGTCGCTCGGTTGGTAAATAGGTTGTTCCTGGCGGCCGAACGGCGTCGTAGGGGTGCCCTAAGTGGTCGTATGACCGGGACGGCCGCTCACCGGAGCACGAAGCCTTCGCCGAACGGGTCCGCCGGATCGACGACGAACCGATGGCGGCCAGTGATGTGCGCAGAGCCCTCTACTCGCGGTCGAACCGCCTCGTATCCGCCGAAATCGACAGTCTCTGTGTACGAGCCCGTGAACGTCGAGCCGACGATACTCTCGACCACGAACCGTTCTCCCCTGTCGAGCTCACCGGCCGCGGCGCGGAGCGCGACCCGGCCGCTGACGCCGGTCCCTGTGGGGCATCGATCGACCTCGCCGTCGGCGAACACGCAGACGTTCCGGCTGTCGGCGTCCGCGCCGTGAGCGTCGCCCGTCAGGATCGTCCCGTAGAGAAAGCCGAGGTCGTCCTCGTGGGGGTGCTCGATCTCGATGGCGTCGTCGACCGCGCGCGTGACCGCTGTCCCGATCTCGATTAGCTCCCGAAAGACTGCCGGCGTGAGGTCGACGTCGAACTGGGAGACATCACAGTACGCGTAGAACGCGCCGCCGAACGCGATATCGAATTCGGTCGTTCCCCACTCCGGAACAGTCACGGTCTCGTGTCTGGCGACGACGAACGACGGCACGTTCGTGAACTCGACCGTATCGACCCGGTCGCCGTCACGCTCGATCTCGGCCACCACAAGTCCGGCCGGGGTATCGATCGCAATCTCGCTCTCGACGTCCGGGAGGTACTCGGTTTCGGCGGCGATCGTAGCGAGCGCGACGATCCCATGGCCGCACATCGTGCTGTAGCCCTCGTTGTGCATGAACAGTACGCCGAAATCGGCGCGCTCGGTGTCCGGTTCGGTCGGGATCGCGCCGTACATGTCGGCGTGTCCGCGCGGCTCCCAGATCAGCGCCTTGCGGTACGCATCCAGCTTGCGCTCCATGTACCGACGTTTTTCGAGGAGCGTGTCGCCCGCGAGCGGCGGCAGTCCGTTGAGGACGACCCGCAGCGGCTCCCCGCCGGTGTGCGTGTCGATCGTTTCGACGGTCGTCCAGTCTGCTGGCGGTTGCCACTCCACATCGTCAGTCGTCACGGTTCGTCCCTGGCTGTCCGGTGCTCGGTCGTGACGATCGTCGTCAAATGTCCCATCACCGACGGGTACTCGCTGCCTGGGCATATATCTACGTGTGTAGCAAGAAGCTGACGACAGCAGACGGAATGAAACCACGACGACCACACGAGTTATGTATGCCGGTCGAAAAAGAGAGGCCATGCGGGTGAGTATCATCGGTGGCGGCATCGTCGGCCTCGCCGCCTCCCACTATCTCGGCCAGCGCGGCGTCGACGTAGTCGTCCTCGAGAAATCCACCATCGGGGCGGGCAGCACCGATCGGGCGAACGGCGGGATCCGCGCCCAGTTCTCCTCACCGGTGAGCGCCCGCCTCTCACAGGAGAGCATCGCGGTCTGGAAGCGCTTCGAGGAGCTGTTCGACACCGCAATCGGCTACCGCCGACCCGGCTATCTCTTTCTCGCGCGGCGGGAGTCCACCGCGGAGCGCTTCCGCGAGAACGTCCGCCAGCAGAACCGTCTCGGGGTCGATAGCGAATTTCTAACGCCAGTCGAAGCGGAAAACCGGTGTCCAGAACTCCGGACAGAGGAGTTTCGCGGTGCGACGTACCGTGCGGCCGATGGGTTCGCTGACCCCCACCTCGCGCTCCAGGGCTTTTCGGCTGCGGCGAACGAGGCCGGTGCGGAGATCCGGACCGGCGTCGCGGTGACCGATGTCCTCCAGGAGGAGACGGGCGAGCGCGTGACCGGCGTCCGCACCGACGAGGGGACGATTGAGTCGGACTACGTGGTGAACGCGGCGGGCGCGTGGGCGAGCCGAGTCGGTAAGATGGCGGGTCTCGACCTCCCGATCGTGCCGCGCCGCCGTCAACTCATGGTCGCCGACCCCGAGATCCCGATCGATTCCTCGATACCGTTCACGATCGATCTCGATCAGAGCGTCCACTTTCGCCCCGAGCGCGACGGCGGCGCGGTCGTCGGCGGTCACTTCGCCGACGCCGATCCGACGATGAACCCCGACGACTACCGGAAGAAGATGGATCTCGACTGGGCTGCCGAGGCGATCGAGGCAGCGGCGGAGTGCGCCGACTACTTCGGTCCCGACTCGCGGGTCAAGCGTGGGTGGGCCGGGCTCTACGCGGTGACGCCCGACCATCACCCCATCATCGATGAGACGTTGCCAGGGTTCGTGACCGCAGCGGGGTTCTCCGGCCACGGATTCATGCAGGCCCCCGCGACCGGCAAGCTCGTCGCGGAACTGATCGACGAGGGCGAACCGTCGCTCGTCGATGTCTCCTCGCTGGGAGCCGACCGATTCGATCGTGACGCCCATCTCGAAGAGGGGACGGTCATCAACTGAGCAGTCGATCACGAACCGGTCGCAACCCAGTCGTGTGCCGATGGTGCTGGTGGTTTTATTATCGCCGGTGTGGAGGATCGGTGCATGGCAGATGCCGACCGCGCAGCTAGCCGTATGGAACGAGTCCCGTTCTCCGGTATCAGGACGATCTTCGAGGAGTGTGACCGGCTCGAAGCCGCGGGCCGGGACGTCGTCCACCTCGAGATTGGTCGGCCGGACTTCGACACGCCGGCCCCGATCGGTGACGCGGCGCGCGAGGCGCTCGCCGACGGCCACGTCCACTACACCTCGAACTACGGGATCGAACCGCTCCGGAGGGCGATTGCGGACAAACTGGCGGCCGAGAACGATGTCGAGTACGATCCCGACGGCGAGATCGTGGTGACGACGGGCGCGACCGAGGCGGTGCTCGTCACGATGCTCGCGCTCGTCGAGCCGGGTGCGGAGGTTCTCGTCCCCGATCCACGGTGGACCTACGGCCCGATCACCTCGCTCGCGGGCGGCGAGCCCGTTCCCTACCGACTCGATCCGGCGACGGGCTACCAGCCCGACCTCGACTCGCTGCGGGCGGCAGTCTCGGATCGAACCCGGCTCCTCGTGTTGAACAGTCCACACAACCCGACTGGCGGTGTCGTCGACGGGAACCATCTCGATGCGGTCGCCGATTTCGCCGTCGACAACGACCTCCTCGTGCTCTCCGACGAAATTTACGAGAAGATCCGGTACGGGGACGCCGCCCATCACAGCCCGGCCGCGCGGGACGCGCTCTTCGACCGGACGATCACGATCAACGGGTTCTCAAAGGCATATTCGATGACCGGCTGGCGGCTCGGCTACCTCGCTGCTCCTGCCGAGCTGGTCGATTCCATCGTCCGCGTCCGCCAGTATACGACGACGTGTGCGCCCTCGCTCTCCCAGCACGCGGGCGTCCGTGCCCTGGAGAGTGGGCTCCACGAGCCGATGGTCGAGGCGTTCGCCCGTCGCCGCGAGCGCGTCCTCGAACGGATCGACGCGATCCCTGGAATGTCGTGTCCGGCCCCCGCCGGCGCGTTCTACGCATTCCCCACCACGCCTGCCGGCCACTCCGATGCAGAGGCGTTCGTTACCTCGCTCCTCGCGGATACAGGTGTCGCGTTCGTTCCCGGCACCGTGTTCGGCGACGCCGGCGAGGGGCGGTTCCGGATCGCCTACGCCAACTCTCGCGAGCGGATCGACGAGGCGTTCGATCGACTCGAAGCTTGGCTGTAGCCCGAAACGGCCGAAGAACGCCCTCGTGGGTGGATTTTGGCCAGCGACGACGATCGCGACAGGTAATTTTCGTCCTCTCTGTCGGGAATATCGATCACTAATTATATGTGGGGTGGTGTGGTACCGATGCTCGGAGGAACGTAACACATGGTACAAGCAGGTGCGTACACAGCCGTCGGCTTGGTCGGCTACTTGCTGATCGTCGTGGTCATCGGCTACTGGGGATCGAAGAAGGTCAACTCCGAGGAGGACTTCTTCATCGGCGGTGATCAGCTTCCTGGGTGGGCGCTCGCGCTTTCCGAGCGGAGTTCCGGCATGTCCGGCTGGCTGCTGCTCGGTATTCCCGGGCTGGCGTGGTCAGCGGGGCTGTCGTCGGTCTGGGTACTCGTCGGCACGGCGGGCGGCGCGATCGTTCAGTGGATCATCTTCTCGCGGCCGTTCATGGAGGGGCGCAAGGAGACGGGAGCGATCACGCCGATCGGCCTCCTCGCCGAGAAGATGCCGACCGACTCCCCGATCGTGCGCCTGCTGCCGGCGCTGGTGACGTTTTTGTTCTACATGGGCTACGTCGGCTCGCAGTTCCTCGCCGGCGGGAAGATCTTGGAACAGATCTTCGGAATCGCGCCGTTGACGGGTCTGCTGATCGTCGCGGCACTGATCATCCTCTACTCGCTCGCGGGCGGGTTCCTCGCGGTGGTCTGGACCGACACGATGCAGGCACTCCTGATGGTCTTCACGCTCATCGTCCTGCCCGGCGTGTTGCTCGCGGGCGTCCTCACCGACCCCAACCAGTCGCTGATGGGTGGGCTTGCGGCATCGGGCGGCGGTAGGGCGTCGTGGTTCGGCGGGAAGAGCGGTGCGGCGGCGCTCGTTCTGCTCGGAGCGAACCTGAGCTGGCTCTTCGCGTACTTCGGTGGCTACCCCCACTTGAACGTCAGGATGATGGCGCTCCGCAACGACCGTGATCGCCGGACAGCGATCATCGTGGCGTCGGTCTGGGGTGTGTTGACTGCCATCGGTGCGGTGCTCCTCGGGCTCCTGACGCGCGTCCTTCACGGTGCGCCCCAATCGGTTGCGGCCGATCGTGAGATGGTGCTGCCGTTCATGGTGCTCGAACACACTCCCGGACTGCTCGGTGGGGTGTTGCTCGCCGGTGCGCTCGCCGCGATGATGTCGACAGCGGACTCCCAGCTCGTCGTGGCGAGCTCCGCCGCCGCACAGGACGTGTACAACAAGGTCGTCACGAAGAACCGCGAGTTCAGCGAGGCGACCCGGCTCCGGATCTCCCGGATTGCGACGCTGCTCGTCGGCGTCGTCGGCCTCGTGATCGCGGCCTCGGTCCAAAACCTCGTCTATACGCTGGTGAGTTACTCCTCGACCGGCCTGTTCTCGGCGTTCGGCCCGGCGTTCACGCTGCTGTTCTTCTGGCGTGACCGCTTCTCGAAGGCGGGACTCGTCGCCGCGTTCGTTGCCGGCCCGGCGGCCACGATCCTGTGGGTCTCGCTCGGGATGACGTCGATCGTCACCGTCCGGATCGTCGCCCCACCGATCGGCTTCGCGGCCGCGATCGCCGCCTCGTTGCTCTGGCCGCGCTCGGAGGCGGCCGAAACGACCACCGGTGCGCCAGCGGCTCAGGACTGATCCCGACACCGCCGGTCGACGCTCGACTGCCGGTGGGATCCTCTTCATCCGAACTTTCATTAGGGGGGCTGTCGAACCGTCGATCGCACACCATGAGTCAGCAGCTCAGCGAGCCGTCACAACACTACATCGGTGGCGAATGGACCGATGGAGCAGGATCAGAGACGTTCGAGAGCACCAATCCAGCGACGGGTGAGACGCTCGGGGAATTCCACCGCGGTACCGACGCCGACGTCGATCAAGCCCTCGCGGCCGCCGACGAAGCCTTCGAGGAGTGGAGCGCGCTGTCGTACACCGACCGTGCGGAGTACCTCTGGGATATCTACCACGAGCTCAAGGATCGCCACGACGAACTCGGCGAAGTCATCTCCACAGAGTGCGGGAAGGAGATCTCGGAGGGAAAGGCCGACGTGACCGAGGCGTGGCACATGGTCGAATGGGCGGCGGGCAACGCCCGTCACCCTCACGGCGATGTCGTGCCTTCCGAAATTTCCGGCAAGGACGCCTACATGCGCCGCAAACCTCGGGGCGTCGTGGGCTGCATCACGCCGTGGAACTTCCCGGTTGCAGTCCCGTTCTGGCATATGGCGGTCACGCTCGTCGAAGGGAATACGGTGGTCTGGAAACCCGCCGAGCAAGTCCCACAGTGTGGCCAGGTCATCGCCGAGATGTTCGCCGAGGCCGACATTCCCGACGGCGTGTTCAACATGATCCAAGGCTACGGCGACGCCGGCGAGGCCATCGTCGACGATGATCGTGTGGATACGGTGTTGTTCACGGGATCGGCAGAGGTCGGACAGGAGATTGCCTCTGCTGTGGGTAGCGAGCCCGGCAAGCTTGCGGCCTGTGAGATGGGCGGGAAGAACGGGATCGTGGTCACGAGCGAAGCCGACCTCGATACCGCGGTCCACTCCGCCGTGATGAGTTCGTTCAAAACCACTGGCCAGCGATGCGTGTCGAGCGAACGGCTGCTGGTTCACGAGGAGGTCTACGACGAGTTCAAGGAGCGCTTCGTCGACGCCGCAGAAGATGTCGCGGTCGGCGATCCCCTCGAAGAGGACACGTTCATGGGGCCGTTGATCGAACCTGAGCACGCCGAGAAGGTCACGAGCTACAACGATCTCGCGCGTGACGAGGACGTGAACGTGCTCGTCGACCGCGCGGACCTCGACGGCGACGAGATTCCCGACGGCCACGAGGACGGCCATTGGGTCGGACCGTTCGTCTACGAAGCCGACCCCGAAGACGACCTCCGCGTGACCCACGAGGAGGTCTTCGGTCCTCACGTCGCGCTGCTCGGATATTCGGGCGACATCGAGGACGCCGTCGAACTCCACAACGACACCGACTACGGGTTGGCGGGCGCGATCATCTCCGAGGACTACCGCGAGATCAACTACTTCCGCGACAACGCCGAGGTCGGACTGGCGTACGGCAATCTGCCGTGTATCGGCGCGGAAGTGCAGTTACCGTTCGGCGGGGTCAAGAAGTCGGGCAACGGTTATCCGAGCGCTCGCGAGGTCATCGAGGCCGTCACCGACCGCACCGCGTGGACGCTCAACAATTCCGAGGGCATCCAGATGGCCCAGGGTCTTTCCGCCGACGTCCTGACCGACGACTGATCGGCGACGACGTTTTGGATTCGAAGCAACAGAACGACTAAGTAGCGGGCGGACGCCGTTTCGATCGCTATGAGTCTCGACGTGGCGGACGACGTGGCGCTGGTGACGGCATCGAGCAGCGGTCTCGGGCGCGCCTCGGCCGCGGTGCTCGCCGAGGAGAACGCGAACGTGGTGCTCAACGGCCGGGACGAGGACCGACTCGACGAGACCGTCGCGGAGCTCGACGCGCTCGGCGAGGGCAGTGTGGTCGGTGTCGCCGGCGATCTCACGCAAAAAGAGGACGTCGAAGCGCTCGTGACGGCGACCGTCGAGGAGTTCGACGGGCTCGACCACCTCGTGACGAGCGCTGGCGGACCGCCGAGTGGCCCGTTCATGGAGACCGACGACGAGGATTGGTATCACACGTTCGACCTCCTGGTGATGAGTGTGGTTCGGTTGGTCCGCGAGGCCGCTCCCCACCTCCGCGATGGCGACGGCGGCACGATCGTCACCATCGCCTCTCGGAGCGTCAAGGAGGCCATCGACTCGCTGGTGCTCTCGAACTCCGTTCGGATGAGCGTCGTCGGACTCGAAAAGACGCTCTCGAAGGAGCTCGCCCCGGAGGTCCGGGCGAACGCCGTGTTGCCCGGTCCGCACGAGACGAGCCGGATCGAGGAGCTCGTCGAGCAGTCGGTCGAGCGCGGCGAGTACGACTCCTACGAGGAGGGGCTCGCGGCACGCGCCGAGGGGATCCCGCTCGAACGCATCGGTGAACCCCGTGAGCTCGGCGAGGTCGTGGCCTTCCTCTGTTCGCCCCGATCGAGCTACCTCAATGGTGTCTCGATCCCGATCGACGGCGGTGCGGGGGCTGCGAACCTCTGATCGGAGATCGCCGTTCGATCACTCGCCGACCGGTGACCACTCGAACTGAGCGCCCGAGCGAGAGATGACATCGTGGTCGGTTCCCCAATATTCAATAGTGATGGGCTCGATCCGTTGACGAGGCACATGAGAAACGTTGATTTCGCCGAGGCGGAGACGTACGAGCCCGAAGAGGGCTGGCGTCGCGTCTCGCTCGCCGGCAGCGACCAGTTCACCTTCGAGTGGTTCGAGAAGCCACCGGGCCACTCCTCACCGATGCACGACCACGAGAACGAGCAGGTCTGCGTCGTCCTGGAGGGTGAGATCACTGTCTACACCGAGGACGATTCGGTGACGCTCGAACGCTTCGATTCGGTCTGCCTCGAGGCGTGGGAGTCCCACCGGGTCGAGAACACCGGCGACGAGCGGGCGGTCGCCATCGACGTCTTCGCTCCGGGTCGCGGCTTCGACTTCTGGACCGACCGCGAGGAGTGACGGCTCGCGCCCTCACACAGTTTTCGAACAGCGTCCGATTTACAGCTCGGCCCGAGCCAGCGCGTCGTCGACCGAGCGGTCGTCGTGGACCACGGCTGTGACCGCGCGCGTCATCGCTTCGGGATCGTCGTGCTGGAAGACCGTTCGCCCGATCGAGACGCCGGCCGCACCCGCGTCCATCGCCCCGCGGACGTTTTCGAGCGTCGCTTCGTTCCCTTCGGGATCGCCGCCGGCCATGATGACGGGGAGGCCCGTCGCCTCGGTCACACGTTCGTAACTCGCCGCGTCGCCGCTGTAGGCGGTCTTGGCCACGTCCGCGCCGGCCTCCTCCGCGAGCCGTACGGCATGGGCGAGGCGTTCCGGATCGCTTTCGTCGACACCAGGCCCGCGGGCATACGTCATCGCGAGCACCGGCATTCCATACTCGGTGGCGGTCCGTGTGATCTGCGCGAGCTGTTCGAGCTGGCGCGGCTCGAAATCACTCCCGACGTTCACGTGGAGCGAGACCGCGTCCGCACCCGCTCGGACGGCTTCGGTGACTGTTCCGGTGAGTCGCTTGTCGTTGGTGTCCGGCCCAGTCGCGGTCGACGCGTTCAGGTGAACGATGTAGCCAGCCCCGTTCTTGTTGGGGTGTACCCGCGGCGCGAGCCCCTTCTGGGTCAACACGCTGTCCGCGCCGCCGCGGGTCACCGCGTCGATCGTTGCCTCGATCCGGCGGAGGCCGTCGACCGCGCCGAGGGTAATTCCGTGGTCCATCGGCACGTTCACGATGCGTCCGTCTGTTCCGATTCTGTCGAGCCGCGCTGTAACGCCGACTGTCATCGATTCTCTCACCGTCCTGTTCCCTATAAGTTGTTCCGGCTCGGATTGGCGATCCACCCTCGTGGTGAACTGTGGGTCACGACCGCAATCGGATTGACCACAATCCTAATTAGAACAAAGCACCCGAAGTTATTCGTGTAAATTCCGTGAAAGCCGCCGATCGATATCCTGATCGTTCACTACCCGTCGTTTTCGAGAGAACATCCAATCGTGAAAGGGAGAGCGCAACGAGGTGCTGAACAGTTATCGTCGGACTCATTCGTTGTACTCTACTTCCGGTGTATGCATCCTTCAGCCGATGCTTGAACTGGCGCACTAACCTCAAAAGTAGAACTGAGAGGGAATAGAACAGTATGAACCGACTATTTGGAATGCGATCGTCGAAATGCCATCGTTCGAATTCGGTTGCCGGTCATCGGTATTAGTGTAGATATATCCGTTCGACTTTCGACCGCGTCTCTTGTCGAAATTTGGCTTTTGTACTCCGTATCGATATCCTCATAGTGGCTACTGATTCGATGGTCGATGGACATTCGCAAATCCGGGAATAAAATTCTAATAGATCTGATGTGGTAACCGGTCGTCGTTCGTGGCTGGACGACGGTCGGGGCAGTGCGTCGGTGTGTCGTATTCCGAGCAAACCGCAAGGCACAGTATCCGCGCTCGAATCACTCCGGGTATGACACTCGGCGTCGCCTCGGTCCTGCGCGAGTCGCTTCGGCGGCTGGCGACCGGACCGGCGTTGCTCCTCCTCCTCGGTCTCGCCGTCGTCCAGACGCTGGTTGCGCTGCTCGCGGGGCCGGTCTATCGAATCGTGCCCGATGCGGTGCTCTCCGGCTCCGGCGACCCGTTCACCCTCACGCTCGACCCCGTTCCGGTGATCGGGCTCGCGGTCGTCTGTGTCGTCGCGGGTTACGTCGGCCTCGTCACGATTCGGGTGTTCGCAACCCGGTGGGGAGTCGTCGAGCGCGAGCATCTGACCCGTGGGGTCGCGCCGGCGCTCGCGAACTGGCTCGTCGGCGCGCTGGTCGTGGCCGTCCTCGTCGCGCTCGGTCTCGTCGTGTTGGTGGTGCCTGGTGTGTTCGTCCTCGGGGCACTCCTACTCGTGCTACCGTTCGTCGCGGTCGAGGACGCGAACGCTGCGTCCGCACTCCGCCGGAGCTGGGCGTCCACCGACGGCCATCGGACGACGCTGCTCGGGATCGCGGTCGCCGTGTTGTTGATCGACGCGACCCTGTTCGTCGTCTCGGTGGTTCTCGCGACCGCACTCACCGGATCGCTCGCGCCGCTCGGGCTGTTCGCTGGGACGATCGCGGTCGCGATCGCGTTCGTCCTGCTCTGGATCGCGATGGCGCGCACCTACGCGAGCCTCGACGGCGTGTCTGCCTAACTCGATCGCAGCCGATCACGTTACCGCACGTCGTCTCACTCCACCGCGTCGTACACTGCCGCGAGCGCGTCGACCGCGCGCTCGACACTCATCGATTCGCGCCGTGAGAGGCAGGTTTCCGCCAGCCGGTCGCGCTCTCCGAGCGCCCGATCGAGCGCGGCGCGAAAGCCCGCGACGTCGCCGCGATCGTAGTGATAGCCCGTCGCGCCATCGTCGATGGTCTCGGCGAGCGCGCCCGCCTCGACACCCACCACGGGCGTCCCGCAGGCCATCGCTTCGAGGGCGACGAGGCCCTGTGTCTCGACCGGACTCGGGAACCCGAACACGTCGAGGGTGGAGTAAAACGCCGGTAGCTCGTCGCGGTCGAGAAAGCCGAGAAAGCGAACGTCGACATCGCTGTCCGCGACCTGCTCCTTCAGGGTCTTGCGCGCGGGACCGTCGCCCCCAAAGACCACCGTGAGGTCCGTTCCATTGGCCGCCGCCACGAGGTCCGAGAGCTGTTTCTCAAAGCCGTGGCGGCCGGTGTAGCCCACGACCGGCCGTTCGCCGGGCTCGGGGAGATCGTAGCGCGCGCGGAACGCTGCGGCATCGGTCGGCGAAAATCGGTCGATGTCGATCCCGTTCGTGACCACGGAAACGGGCCCGATACCGCGCGCTTCGAGTGCCGTTTTTGTCGTGTCGCTCGGCGCGATCACCCGGTCGGCGCGGTCGAGAAACCACCGCTCGTAGGCGTTGCCCGCACGCGCAACGCCGTTCATCAGCCATCCCTCCGCGAGATAGCCCGCATACTCCGCCGCTGGCGTGTGATACGACGCGACGAGGGGCCGATCGGTTCGGCGGGCGAGTCGGAGACCAGCGAGCCCGACCCCGAACGGGGTGTGGGCGTGGACGACATCCGCATCACGAACGTCGTCCGGCACCGTCGGCGCACCGATCCGGTACCCATCGTAGAACGGAAAGGAGACGCTTCGAACGGGGTGCTCACCCGTTTCGCGATCGTGATCGCTGTCGGGATAGATCACGTCCATCCGGCCGCCCCGCTCGCTCCAGTGCTCGCGCCACGCCCGGATGGTGTACGTGACGCCGTTCACCGTCGGGAGGTAGGTGTCGGTGAACGCGGCGACGTGTGGTGGCATCCCCGGACGGTTCTGGGAGGGAGAATTAAGCCGTTGTGACTTCGCGGTAGATCGACGATAGCTCCTCGCCGACCCGTTCTAAACTGTGCTCGGCGGCGGTTTCGCGCGCGTTCGCGCCGAGGCGCTCGCGGAGCGCACGGTCGTCGGCGAGCCGATCGAGCGCCGCGCGGAACTCCGCTTCACTACCGCATTTCAGGCAGTCCTCGCCGTGAGTGAAGAACTCCTCGAACACCGGAATGTCGCTGATGACGACCGGTTTGCCACACGCCATCGCTTCCAGCACGACGAGGCCCTGGTTTTCGTCTTTCGTCGGGAAACAGAACACGTCGCCAGCGCCGAACGCGCCGCGCTTGTCGTCGACCCAGCCGGTGAAGGTGACGTTCTCGGGCGGGTCGTTCGTCCAGCGTTTCACCACCGGCGACCCGTGTGGTCCCGTATCGTATGCCCCGAACCACGCGAACTCGTGGTCGGTGGCCTCTGCCAGCCGGCAGAACGTCGTGAGGCCCTTGCGCTCGAAGACGCTGCCGACCGCGAACACCACCAGTCCGTCGAGGTCGTACCGATCACGATACTCTTCGCGGAGCGATTCGTGACCTGCGAGCGCATCGCGGTCGACGCCGTTGGTGATCGTCCTGATGGGGGCGTCCACGGGGTAGTCTTCGAGCAGCCCCTTCGTGTACTGACTCGGACACAGCACGAGGTCGGCCTGGGAGTAAAACCGCCGGAGGTAGCGGCCGAGTGCGGGAGCGACCTGCGACGAAAACCGGAACGACTCGCCGAAGTCCTCGGCGGTCATGTGGGCGTGGAGCACCAGCGGAGTACCGGATTTTCGGGCGTGGCGGGCGACCGCGAGGCTGCCTGGACCGGGCGCGTGACAGTGCGCGAGGTCGTACTCGGCGAAAAGACCTCCACCCGTCGCGAGCGAGCCCGTGGCCGCAGGGAGGTCGCCGCCGTGCCACGGCGACGTCACGACCTCGATGTCGGTGGCAGCGAGTGCTTGGCGCTGCTGGGCAGCGGCGGTGGCCCACCCGCTGCGTTCGAGCATCCCTTCGAGTTCGAGGTAGTTGAGCGCGCGCACACCCCAGCCGCGACGGCGGGCCGAATAACTCCACCGGAACGCGGAGGAGAGCGTTATAGAACGGTTCCCAACAGGCCTGATCTCACGCCAAATCCCGACGAACCGATCAGTGAACCGTTTTGCGAGCGTGTCCTCTCGTGTTCGAGACAGGCCGCAAGAGCAGTCACCACTCCGTCAGATCCGGGTACGCTACTTCCCAGAGATGATCGTCAGGATCGGCAAAATATCCCGAATATCCGCCCCAGAAGACTTCTTGAGCAGGTTTGACGATGCGACCGCCAGCGGCTTCGGCTTCTTTGAGAATCGTGTCGACTTCGGCTTCCGTAGAGACGTTGTGAGCTAGGGTAACTCCGGAAAAGCCCGTTCCATCGTCGGAGATAGTGGCATCTTCGGCGAGCAGCTCTCTTGGGTAAATCGAAAGCCACGTTCCGTCGAGCGTAAAGAAGGCGACATCACTATCTTCTTGACGGTCCTGCAAAGGAAACCCGAGACCGTCTCGATAGAAGCGAATCGACTCGTCGATACCCGTGACTCCGAGCGTAACGAGGGTAATTCGTGGATCCATGAGAACGAAGAGGCACTCAGAATTGATAAACACGCCGAGTATTTCGACCGTCTTCGAGGGATACGACTGGGTTTTATGACTCTCTCCGAACGCGAAGGCAAGACCGATGTACGCCGGCGGTGAATCCACTATCGAACGGCTTCAGCCGACTGCAACGATGACTCTCGCCGACGAACGCATCGAACGTCTCCACGCCCTCGCCGCCGACGCCGCCAGCACGGGCCACGACGACCGCGCGCGGGAGTACGTCCGGCTCGCGCGCCGAGTCGCCGAACGGAACCGTCGGTCGCTGCCTCGTCGGCTCAAACGGTTCTCGTGTGATGCCTGCGACGCCTATCTCCGGCCGGGCCGGAACTGTCGGGTTCGGACCCAGGACGGCCACGTGGTCATCACGTGTGTGTGTGGCGCGCAGGCGCGCTACCCGTATCGGTAGGGTTACGTCCGCCGGGCGACGACGGCTGTCCATGACGACGGATGAGCGGACGCTCAGAGAGCGTGCCCACGAGGTTGACGCCACTCTCCGGGTCGGGAAAGGAGGGATCGACGCGGTTGCCGACGAACTCGAGAGCCAACTCCGCGATCGCGACCTCGTGAAGGTAAAGTTCCTGCGGGCGGCGCGTGGTGGGACGACGACTGACGAGCTGGCCGACCGGCTCGCGGAACGGGCCGGGGCTGACGTGATCGAGACACGAGGCAACACCGCCACGTACCACTGATGCGCGCTGGCGTGTCGGGATGGCTGTTGCAGCTGGGACAGTCGACAGGCAACGGGACCGATGGGAACGCGACCGGGAACGTCACCGTCGAGGGGATCGGGCCAGTCGGTCGAATGCTGCGTGAGTTCGGCATCCCGTATCCGAAACTTCTCGGTGCAGCGATTTCGTTCGTGGTCGCGCTGGTCGTGACCTACGCGCTCGGTCGGGCGATCGTCGTTCCGCTGTTCGGCCGGGCGCTCGACCGTCGTGGCCTCGATACTCACGAGAAAAAACCGATTCAGCGACTCCTGAAGATCCTGCTCTTTTTCGTCGCGCTCGCGATCGCGTTTCGGGCCGCCCGTCTCTCCGGGTTCTTCACCTCACTGGCGGCGATCGCAGCGGCTGCGACGCTCGCGATCGGGCTTGCGCTCCAGGATACCCTCTCGAACTTCGTCGCGGGGGCGTTCATCTACGCCGATCGGCCGTTCCGGATCGGCGACTGGATCGAGTGGCCGGGCGGCAACGGGACGTACGCCGGCGTGGTCGAGGACATCACGTTCCGTGTCACACGGGTCAGAACCTTCGACAACGAGCTCCTCACGGTGCCGAACGCCGTGCTCACTGGCGGCGTCATCAAGAACCCGGTGGCGAACGACGAGCTCCGGATCACGTTCACGTTCGGGATCGGCTACGAGGACGACATCGAGCAGGCGACCGACATCATCCTCGACGAAGCCGAAAAGCATCCCGATATCCTCGACGACCCGGCCCCCACGGTCCGGATGAGTGACGCCGCGCTCGCGGACTCCTACGTGGGGCTGGTCTCGCGCTTCTGGATCGCGAACCCCAACCGGGCGGACTTCCTCCAGATCCGAGGCGAGTACGTGAAAAGCGTCAAGCAGCGCTTCGACGAGGCCGGCATCGATATCCCCTACCCGCAGGTCGACATCTCGGGCGGTGTCGCCGTCGAGAGCGGGTCGCGGATCGAACAGTTCGAGTAGTCAGTCGGCGTCGGTCCGTCAGTCGTCGCAGACGACCGGCTCGGCGCAGTTATCTGGGGATGTCTCGGCCGTGATCTCGTAGAGGTTCTGTCTGGCGTCGGCGAAGTAGACGTCCTCGTCGACCGCCTCGATCCCTTCGAGGCGTTCGAGGGCGTATCGGACGGTACGGGCCGAGAGCATCGACTCCTCGACGATCCCTTTCTGAGTCAGCGCACCGTTGTATTCGAGCACCTTGTAGACCAGCTTCGCGCTCGGCGGGAGATCGACCAGCCCCTCCGCGTCGGTTTCACTCATTGCCGAAACGCACGCACGCGACGTGCATAAAGGTGCTGTCCGGGCGACGGAGACGCCGTACTAATGGCCGTACTCGGGGTTCGACGAGAGCGAACGGCTTTTGAGCGCTCGTCGCCGAGTCGGTGTATGTCGACCGAGACCGTAGACGAGCGGGCCGGTCATCGCCGGAGTCTGACGGTTCTTTCCCTCACGACGCTTTCCGGTATCGCGGCCGCGCTCGTCTCATCGATGCTCGCGAGCGCCGCGACGGACACCATCGGGCTCTATCCGCTCGCCGGCGCGATCGTTCTCCAGCTACCGCTGCTTCGCCTCCTCGGCGTCGACGTCGAGGACTTCGGCGTGAAGGACAACCTCTACGTCGCGTTCATGACCTTCTCGCTGTGGTTCGTGACCTGGACGATCCTCCTGACGACCGGGGCCTCACTGTAATGGCCGACGACTCGATCGCGGTGGTCGATCTCGATAGCTGCCAGCCAGACCGGTGTAACTACGAGTGTGCGAACTACTGCCCACCGAACCGCACCGGAAAGGAGTGTATCACCACCCGGGGCGAGGACGCCGACGAGGGCGATCCCGATCAGATCCGGATCTCCGAGGAGATCTGTCTCGGCGAGACCTGTGGAATCTGCGTCGAGAAATGTCCCTTCGATGCGATCGAGATCATCAACCTCCCCCAAGAGCTCGAGGACGATCCCGTCCATCGCTACGGCGACAACGCCTTCTCGCTCTACGGGCTGCCCGCCCCACAGGAAGGGCGTGTCACCGGGATTCTCGGCCCGAACGGGATCGGGAAGACCACCGCCGTTCGGATCCTCGCCGACGAGATCACGCCCAATCTCGGGCAGTGGGACGACGAACCCGAGTGGGACGCGGTGATGGACGAGTATCGCGGGACGGAGCTCCAGAACTACCTCGAAGAGCTTCAGGAGGGATCGGTGACGGTCGCACGAAAGCCCCAGTACGTCGATCGGATTCCCGATCGCTTCGACGGCAACACCCGCGAACTCCTCGAACGGACCGACGAGCGTGGCGTCCTCGACGACCTCGTCGAACGGCTCTCGATCGGGCCGGTGATGGACCAACCGATCGACTCGATCTCCGGTGGCGAGCTCCAGCGAGTCGCGCTCGCGGCGACGCTCGCACGCGAGGCCGACTTCTATTTCCTCGACGAGATCACGCCGTATCTCGACATCGGGCAGCGCATGACCGCCGCACGGCTGATCGGCGAGCTCACCGGAACGGATCGGTCGGTACTCGTGGTCGAACACGACCTCGCGATCCTCGACCTTCTCGCCGATTCGCTCCACGTCGCCTACGGCGAACCCGGAGCCTACGGCGTCGTCACCGGGCCGAAATCGGTGAAAAACGGGATCAACGAGTACCTCGCGGGCTATCTCGAAAACGAGAACATGCGAATCCGCCCGAACGCCATCGAGTTCGAGGAACACGCCCCGCGGACCGCGGCGGCGAGCAGCCCGCTCGTCGAATATCCCGACCTCACGAAATCCTACGGCGACGGCGAGTTCTCCCTCACTGTCGAGGGTGGCACGATCAACGAGAACGAGGTGCTCGGCGTCGTCGGTCCCAACGGGATCGGGAAGTCGACCTTCGCGGAGCTCCTCGCGGGAGAGCTCGATCCCGACGAGGGTAGCGTCGGGACCGCACTCGACGTCGCGTACAAGCCCCAGTACATCGAGATCGACCAGCCGATGCGGGTCGACGCGTTCCTCTCGTCGATCACGAACGACTTCGGGAGTTCGTACTGGGACACCGAGATCGCCCAGCCGCTCCAGCTCGAACGGATCATGGAACAGAACCTGACCGACCTCTCGGGTGGCGAACGCCAGCGGGTCGCGATCGCGGCCTGCCTCTCGGAAGACGCCGATCTGTACGTGCTCGACGAGCCATCGGCCCACATGGACGTCGAGCAGCGTGTCCAAGCTACCTCGGCTATCCGACGGTACACCGAGAACCACGACGCGACTGCGCTCGTGATCGACCACGACATCTACATGATCGACCTGCTGGCCGATCGACTCCTCGTGTTCGACGGCGAGCCAGCCCAGTCCGGCCACGCCGGCACGCCCGTCGGGATGCGCGAGGGGATGAACAGCTTCCTTGCGGACCTCGATATCACCTTCCGGCGCGACGAACGTGTGGGTCGGCCGCGGATCAACAAACCCGGCAGCCAGCTCGACCGCGAGCAGAAGGACCAGGGCGAGTACTACTACGCTCCCTGAACTGTCTGAAACGCGGCTCGAACCGTACTATCGAGGGATCGGTGCGATACGGATTCTCGGCACACTCCGTCGTTTCGTGCAACCCCTCCCAGCAGTTGGAGATCGACTGCGTGTGGCGGCGCACCGAACACGCACAATATTGATACTGTGTGCGGATGACGGCGATCCATGGCCGAGCACAAGCAGGAAAACCGACGACTCTGGAACGAGTGGAGCGAGGATTTCCAGGCGCTGTGGAACGCGAACACGGCAGAGGGGGAGCTTCCGCCGACTCCATCCCCGTTCGATCCGGATGCGCCAGGAAGCCCTCAACCCGACATACTCGCCTCTGTTGACGACAAAGAGTACGTCGAGCTGGGGTGTGGTGGAGGGCAAGGGACAGTCGGTACGGCCAGGTTAGGTGCCGAGACTGCGGTTGGGATCGATTTCTCCGACGAGCAGTTGCGGCACGCACGGCAATTGCGAGATTTCTCCGGTGTCGATGCGCAGTTCGTCAACGGCGACGTGACGGACCTTCCGTTCGCCGACGGCAGGTTCGATATCGCGTCCTCCGAGGCGGCGTTCCAGATGGTCGAGCATCTCGACCAGGCGCTCTTCGAAGCCCATCGCGTTCTACGGGATGGCGGTGTCTTCGTCCTCAGCGTCCCGCATCCCCTCTACGAGAACCTCGACAACGGGACGAGGACCATCGAGAGGAGTTACTTCGACACCGATGCCAGGGAGATCACGATCGACGAGGACTACGAATCGACGCTGTCCGTGTTCGACCGAACGATTGCTGACCTCCACAACGCCCTCGTCGACGCCGGATTCGAGGTACGACGGCTCATCGAACATCAGCGCTACGAGGTCGAGGAGAACGACCCCGCAGAAAGTGATCTCCCCGAGATACTGTGCGACGTCCCACAGAGTGTTCGGTTTTGGACAGTCTCATCGTAAATTGGATGTCGAGTTCAGTCAGCGATCACCGACCGCACCGATAGTCAGAGATGATCACTGAGGACCGAAAACGCCCGCTACTCCACGTCTCTCCTCGGATAGTGTTTTCACATTTTCCGCCGTAGACGGCGTATGCGAGCGTACAAAGCGAAAGCGGTCGAGCGGATCGAACTTCCCGACCGCGAGGCGCGTGAGCACTACCTCCGCGAGGCAGGCTACAACGCTTTCAATCTCGACGCAGATGCGGTGTTCATCGATCTTCTGACCGACAGCGGTACCGGGACGATGAGCGACGAGCAGTGGGCGGCGCTGCTCCGCGGCGACGAGTCGTACGCCGGGAGCGAGAGTTTCCAGCGCCTCGAATCCGCGGTCGCGGACGTGATGGGATTCGAGCGTATCGTCCCCGCTCACCAGGGCCGCGGCGCGGAGAACGTCCTCTACGGCGCGCTGATCTCGAAGGGCGATTACGTCCCGAACAACACCCATTTCGACACGACGCGGGCGCATATCACGAACGCCGGCGGCGAGCCCGTCGACTGTCCGATCGAGAGCGAGCCGGGCGATCCGTTTCAGGGAAACCTCGACGTCGATGGGGTTCGGGAACTCGCCAGCGAGGTCGGCGCGGAGCGGATCCCCGCGGTGGTCGTCACGATCACGAACAACTCGCTGGCCGGCCAACCCGTCAGCATCGAGAACCTCCGCGAAGCGCGCACGGTCGCGAACGACCTCGACGCACGGCTCGTCATCGACGCCTGCCGGTTCGCGGAGAACGCCTACTTCGTCACGCAGCGCGAGACCGAGTTCGCGGGCGAGAGCGTCGCCGACGTCGCCCGCGAACAACTCGCGGTCGCCGACGCGATCGTGATGAGTGGGAAGAAAGACGGCCTCGCGAACGTCGGCGGGTTCGTCGGCGTGCGCGCGGACGACGACGAACTGTACGAACAGGCCCGCCAGCGCGGCATTCTCTACGAGGGATTCACCACCTACGGCGGGATGGCGGGCCGCGATCTCGAAGCGATGGCGGTCGGGCTGCGCGAGGCGGTCGAGGAAACGTACGTCGAGTCGCGCGTCGAGCAGGTCGCCGAACTCGGTGAACTTCTCCAAGAAGTCGGCGTGCCGATCCGTACCCCGACCGGCGGCCACGCGGTCTACGTCGACGCTGGTGAGTTCCTGCCATCGATTCCGCACGAGGAGTTCCCGGGTCAGGCGCTCGTCTGCGCGCTCTACCGCGAGGGCGGCGTCCGCGGGGTCGAACTCGGCGAACTCGCCTTCCCCGGAACCGAACGGGATCAACTCGTCCGGCTCTGTCTTCCCCGTCGAACGTACTTCCGGGACCACCTCGAACACGTCGCCGAGACGTTCGCGGCGGTCGCGGAGCGCCGCGAAGAACTCCCGGGATACGAGATCGTCGACGAGCCAGAAATGAAGGAACTACGCCACTTCAGCGCCGAACTCCGACCGATCGAGTGACAGAATGACGACGATCGAGTGAACGAACGACAGCGTTCGGGTATCGGGTGCGGCTGGCTCAGTCGACGACTCGCTGGCAGTCGCCACACAGGTGTTGTCGTTTGACGTCGACCTCGCGTACCGTCGGCGAGAAGTTCATCACGCACCGGTCGTCGTCGCAGTGTTCGAGACCGAGTGTGTGGCCGATCTCGTGGACGACCTCCTTCCGGATACGCTCGGCGAAGACGTCGTCCTCGGTGCGCTCGGAGCGGCCGCCGTCGGCGGGGGTCTGGAGTCGGTAGGTCGAGACCACGCTGCCGTTGCCCGAAAGGTAGGCGAGCCCGAACACGTAGTTTCGCCGGCGGTAGAAGAGGTCCTGGGTGGTGAGTGCGATGTTCTTTTCGGCCGCGCCGACCCGTCCGGCGAGTTCGATGAACGCCTCGGCGCGGTACTGGCCGCGGCCCTCGTCGTAGGCGTCAGCCGGGAGCGCACGGGCGTCGTGGAGCGTGGCGTCGCAGTCGTAGACCGATCGGAGCCCGGCCGAGGCTGCCCGCGTGATCGGCGCGGGGACGTCGCCGACCGGCACGATGTCGACGTGCATGCGAAGGGATTAGAACTCCCCAATCATAAACACCCCGACGTGAACCCCCTCACTCGCGCCCTCGCCGTGCGCCTCGCGGACTTCGATCGACTCGTCGAGGTCGGCGTCGGCGCGCGAACCGGACTCGCCGGTGCGCTCGCTGACACGGGCGCAGCCGTAACGGCGACTGACATTCGCTCCCGTTCGGTTCCCGACGGCGTCGCGTTCGTCTGCGACGACGTGACTGACCCCGCCCTCGAAACCTACACCGACGCCGACGCGATCTACGCGCGCAACCTCCCACCCGAACTCCACCGTCCCGCTCGCGATCTCGCGCGAAAGGTGGATGCCGCTTTTCTATTCACCACGCTCGGCGGCGAGTTCCCGACCGTGCCGACCGCGACCGAAACCCTCCCCGGCGGTACGCTGTTCCGAGCGACCGACCGCGGCTCTGTCGGGAGCGGACGAGGCGGGGACACACGGGCTCCCGACCGACGGGTGACGCATGGCGACGCCGGACGAAGAGGGGGGTGAGCGCGCGTGAGAGGCGATGCGGTCGTGCTCGATGTCGACGGTGTGCTCGTGGACGTCGCCGACTCGTACCGCCGGGCGATCGTCGAGTCGGTCGCGACGGTGTACGACGAGACCATCGAGAGAGACGATCTCCAGGCGTTCAAGGACGCCGGCGGGTTCAACGACGACTGGGAACTCACCCACGCGGTCGCGCTCTACGTCCTCGCGTCGCGCGAGGGCCTCGATATGACGATCGACGAGTTCACGGACCACATCGCAGGGACGGGCGGCGGGCTCGACGCCGCCGAGACAGTGGTCGCGGACAGCCTCGCACCCGACGAACGCGAGCGGGTGCTCGCAGCGTGGGATCGCGATCGGCTCCGCGACGTCTTCCAGCAGCGCTATCTCGGCCGCGATCTCTATCGCGAACTCGAAGGCGGTGAGCCGGAGCCCGAGATCGCTGGCGAGGGGTTGATCAACGACGAGCCCACCCTCGTCGATCCGGCGACGATCGACCGACTGACGACCGAGTTTTCGGTGGGCGTACTCACCGGTCGTCCGGCCGTCGAGGCCGATATCGCGCTCGACAGGGTGGGGCTCGACGTGCCCGAGGACTACCGGTTCACGATGGACGATCCCGCGCCGGGCAAACCCGATCCGACGGCGCTCGTCGCGCTTGCCGAGGAGTTCGACGCCCACCGGACAGTGTTCGTCGGTGACACGCTCGACGATGTCCGTACTGCGGTGAACGCGAGCGAGACCGACTCCAACCGCGAGTATCTCGGCGTGGGCGTGCTGACCGGCGGCCTTTCGGGGAAGTCTGGCCGCGAGAAGTTCGAGCGTGCGGGTGCGGAGGCTGTGGTCGAGACGGTGAACGATCTCGACGGATTGCTGGAACCGACGTAGTCGGACGTCCCTCGATGTCGTGAGTCGGATTTTTGACGGTGTCGTGCGCTTGCGAGCCACGTCGTCGAAACGCATATGCGACAGTCATACAGGATGACCGTATGGCGAGGTCACGCTTTCGGCAGTTCCTCGCGACATCGCTGGGTGTCGTGGCGCTCGCGTTCTTCCTCGGAGCGGTCCTCGCACCACCCGATCCGCTCACACAGCTCTACTACACGATCCCGGTTTTGGTGATCGGTATCCCGTACTCGTACTGGCGTGTCTATCGCGACGAGGGCGACGAAAAGCGGATCGACCACGGGTGACGCTCGCAACGCTTATTCACCACACGGCGAAGGGTACGCCATGCGGATCGCACTCCTCGGCGGCACGGGCGACATCGGCGAAGGACTCGCACTACGATTGCCGCGCGATACCGATCACGAGGTCGTCGTCGGCTCGCGCGACCCCGAGAAGGCCCGCGATCGCGCCGCGGCCTACGAAGGCGAACTCGCGGAGCGCGGGATCGACACGAAGATCAACGGGTTCGAGAACCCGATGGCGGCCGATCGAGCGGATGTCGCGGTCGCGTGCGTCCCGGCCTATCACCTCGCGGACACCGTCGATGCGGTCGCGGATTCGCTCGACGACACCATCCTCGTGAGCCCTGCGGTCGGGATGCAACGCGACGAGGTTGGGATGCACTACAACCCACCAGGCGTCGGGAGCGTGACCGCGCTCGCGGCCGACGCCGCGCCCGAGGACGTTCCGGTCGTGGGCGCGTTTCACGGTCTCGCCGCCGGTCGGCTCGCGGATCTCGACGCCGATCTCGGCTGGGACGTGCCAGTGGTCGGGGACGACGAGGCCGCGAAAGCCACCGTGACAGATCTCATCGACGCCATCGACGGGCTCCGCGGGCTCGACGCCGGCCCGCTCGCGGCTGCCCCCGAGGTCGAGAGCCTCACGCCGCTGCTCATCAACGTCGCAGCCAACAATGAGGGTCTCGCTGACCTCGGTGTGAAGTTCGATTGAAACGGCTACTGCGCTACTGAGATCGCTCGCTCGATTCCTTTCTACTCGCCGTTCTCCTGAGCGTCAACGACCGCCACACCGGCGAGGTTCACGATGTCCTTGACTTCGTCGCCGCGCTGGAGGACGTGAACCGGCTGGTCCATCCCCACCAGCATCGGACCGATGGCGTCCGCACCGCCGAGGCGCTGGAGCAGTTTGTAGCCGATGTTGCCAGCCTCCAGGTTCGGGAAGACGAGAACGTTCGCCGGCCCGTCGAGCTCGGAGAACCCGTAGGTGCCCTCCAAGATATCGTCGACGACGGCGGTATCGGCCTGCATCTCGCCATCGACCGGGAACTCCACGTCGGGATCGTCGCGCAACATTCCTGCCGCCCGACGCGGTTTTCGGGTGCCCTCGTTGTCGACACTGCCGAAGTTCGAGTACGACAGCAACGCCGCTCGCGGCTCGACGTTGAATCGACGGGAGAGATCGGCGGTGTGACGCGTGATTTCGGCGAGCACGTCCGCATCGGGGTCCTGATTGACCGTGGCGTCGGCGCAGAACACCACGCGGTTCTTGAACGCCAGCATGTAGACCCCGGCAGCGTACTCGGCGTCGTCGGCGGTGCCGATCAGTTGGAGCGGCGGCCGGAGTGCCGACGGGTAGTCGTGCATCAGTCCGGTGAGCATGGCGTCGGCGTCGCCCATCTCGACCATCACGCTGCCGAGGTGGTTCTCGTCGCGGGCGAGGTCCGCCGCTTCGGTTCGGGTGACGCCCTTGCGCTTGCGGAGTTCGTGAATCCGGTCGGCGTAGGGTTCGAGGTCGTCCTCGTAGGGATCGACGATCTCGGGCTCGAAGTCGAACCCGAGCGAGTCCATCGTGGCCCAGATCCGGTCGCGATCGCCGATCAACACGGGCGTGGCGATGCCCTGCTCGTCGATCTGGTGGGCAGCACGGATCATCTTCTCGTCGTCGCCCTCGGCGAGCACCACCCGCTTGGGATCGGCCTTGGCTTTGTTCAAAACTACCCGCATCATCTCGCGGGACTTGCCGAGCCGGGCTTCGAGCTCCTCGACGTATTCGTCGGTATCGAGGTCCGTCCGAGCCGCCCCGGAGTCCATCGCCGCCCGCGCCACGGCAGGCGTGACTTCAAAGAGGACGCGAGGATCGACGGGTTTGGGGATGATGTAGTCGGGGCCGTACTGGAGTGGTTGGTCGCCNGCCACGGCAGGCGTGACTTCAAAGAGGACGCGAGGATCGACGGGTTTGGGGATGATGTAGTCGGGGCCGTACTGGAGTGGTTGGTCGCCGTAGGCTTTCACCACCGCATCGGGCACGTCCTGCTGGGCGAGGTCGGCGAGGGCTTCGGCGGCGGCGACCTTCATGGCCTCGTTGATCTCGGTGGCGCGGACGTCGAGCGCCCCTCGGAAAATAAAGGGAAAGCCCAGCACGTTGTTGACCTGGTTGGGGTAGTCCGACCGCCCGGTGGCCATGATCACGGTATCGTCACGGGCGGCTTTGGCCTGCTCGTAGCCGATCTCGGGATCGGGGTTCGCCATCGCGAAGATGATGGGATCAGAAGCCATCGAGCGCACCATCTCCTCGTCGACGAGCCCGCCGATCGACAGCCCCACGAACACGTCCGCACCCGCCATCGCCTCCGCGAGATCTCCTTCGGGGATATCCCGAGCGAACTCCCGTTTGAACTCGTTGACGTCGCCATGCTGGGCGCGCTCTTCGGTGATGATCCCCGAGGAGTCACACATCGTGATGTTCTCCTTGCGCGCACCGAGCGAGACATAGAACCGGGCGGTCGCGATCGCACTTGCGCCCGCCCCCGAGAAGACGAT